>NZ_JBQYLH010000023.1:0-80404 GCF_052677165.1 Sunxiuqinia sp. sy24 | reverse complement strand
TTGTTTCGGGTCTTTCTGCGAATTGCAACTGTTATCGGGGATCGTGATTGCTTGTGATTTTCAGTTGACGCTGTTAGCTCTGTCGACGCTGACAGGTCGCTGGATTGTTGTCGTTGCAAAAGACGGGTAGCTGGCCGCTCGTTTTTGTTGATTTTAAACGAACGGCAGAAAACCATTTAATCAACCTTGACTTTCTCTGGATTTCGTCGATTGTCGAAAAAGGTAAGCAGATAAATTTTCTGATCTTTTTCATCGACTTGATAGAAAAGCGAATTGTTTTTATCAATAGTTGCTTTACGAATCGTTGGTTGTTTGCTGGACGCAACGAAGATAAAGGGGTTTTTGGCAAGAGTTCTAATTATAATTTCAGTCTTATCGGAGAATTGAATCATTTCTTTTTTTGACCAACTCTTCTGTAAATAATCCAACACCTTAAAGTAAGTGATCCGGGCTTTTGCTGACCAAATTACTTCCATCTTAAAAACCGTATTTTTGTTTGGCTTCACGCACTACCTGATCGTGAGAATAGGTTCTTCCCTTCGAAGCATCTTCTATTCCGTCTCGAATTGATTGTTGCACTTCTTCAGGTAGCTGATCCCACCAATCCTGATCATTTTCCTTTTCAAGTAGTTTTGCAATATGAATGAGTAGGGATGATTTTTCGGTCTTTAGGATCTTGGCAACCAAATCCAGTTTTAAAGCTTGAATATCCATCGTGTAGCTGTTTTTTGTAAAAATATGAAATAATCTAGTGAGGAGCGACGTTTTTTCGGTCCCTTTTTGAGTATTAGATGATTAAAGTCGAGCATAAACCATGTGAATTGCTCAGTCTTTTCTTCTGCTATTCAAGGAGGAGTGGCACCGATTTATCGGTGACGAGGTGGTTCGGTTTTTGCCTGCTGACTTTCCCCGCCGGGGGCCATGATCTTCGGGGTCACCCAAAAACGATGCAAAAAAGCCAAGAAAAAAATAAGCTTCTTCCCGCTCGTGACTTTCTTAACGGTTTCCGTATTATGGCTACTCGAACCTAAAAGTCAGTTCACCCCATCGCCGGTCCGCATTTTTTTCGGGCCTTCGCGCGTTTCTCCTGGTGGTGAAGTGGGGGATTGTTGTTGCAAACGATCGGCAGGGAATTCTCCCCAAGCCAGCTTCGCAGGCTTTGCCTCGCTCTTCGAAAAGCGAGGGGAGGAGTTGGTGTAATCCGGCAGGAGTGGCGCGTCTTTCCGAACTTGTTTCGGAATCCTGCCCGAATTGGAATTGCTGCGGGGGGGCGTGATTGCTTGTTTCTTTTAGCTGATCGACAGGTAGCTGTATTGTTGTCATTGCAAACGACGGGCAATTAGCCGCTCGTTTTTGTTGCTCTCAAACGACTTCAAATTAAGGTTGAAGTGTAAAGGAACAAGGTTAAAGTGCCTGGAGCTTGTCAGTCGATGGTCACTACTCACAACTGTTCCGAACCGCGACTGGTTTGTTTCTTCGCTGATGTTTTCAGGTCAGAGGGGCATGGACAGATTTCCGGCTAGGCTTGATAATCAATGATTGCCTTGACACAGCGCATCGCTGTTTGTCCATCCCAAAGCTCTGGTCGCTGTGGTAAACGTCCTGCCTTGATTGCCCTTTGGTATTCTTTTCGGATGCGTTCAATGTTATTGCCGACCAATACGCTGGCCCCTCCATGTTCTTTCAAGGTAACCGGTCGTTCGGTATTCCAACGGAGGGTTAGGCAAGGAGTACCCAATACACAGCACTCTTCCTGTAAGCCACCGCTATCAGTAAGCATGATGGAGGCAGTCATATTAAGTCGCAACATTTCGTGGTAACCGATGGGGTGCATCAAAAAGAGATTGGGGCAGCTTATGGCCTTTTCCCATAATCCAAAGTTTTGAAGCATTTTTTGTGTGCGGGGATGAATGGGCCAGATGACAGGCATTTCGCTGGCTACTTCATCGGTGAGGAAGTGGAGAATAGGTTCCAGAACTTCTTTCTGATCGACATTGGATGGCCGATGAAGGGTGAGGAGCGCATAACTACCCCCTTCTTCGTTTGATGCCGAAGATTCCCCCTCCAGGTGGGGGTGAAATGCTTTCGCGCGATTCGGATCCAGAAGATTGGCTGTTATTATATTGTTGATTTGGAGTGTTGATGCTTTTTCTCGATTAGCCTCAAGGGTGTCAATCATAATATTACCAACGAATTTGATTTTCTCCTCCGGGACGCCTTCTTTTTGAAGGTTCGCATTGGATAGTTTATCCGGCGTGAGCAAGAGGTCGCTCAACCGGTCGGTAACAAGTCGGTTGACCTCTTCGGGCATCGTCATGTCGCCTGAGCGAAGACCGGCTTCAATATGACATACCTTGATGTTGAGCTTTTTGGCTGTGACGGAACATGCCAGGGTGGCATTGACATCGCCGACGACCACCACCCAGTCTGGTTTTTCTTCCAGGCATATCTTTTCAAATCCGATCATGGTGTTACCTACCTGCTCGGCATGGGTGCCGGAACCAATGCCCAGGTTAATGTCCGCTGCGGGGATGCCCAGTGCATCGAAAAAGGCCTGGCTCATCCGATCATCGTAATGCTGCCCGGTGTGTACGAGTATATGCTTAATGTTTGGGCTGGTAGCATCTTTATGCGTATGGTTGTATTGTTCGATGGCACGTACAAACGGAGCAATTTTCATGAAGTTAGGACGAGCCCCTACGATGGAAATGATTTTCATGTTATCGTGGTTTTGGTTGTTTTACGTTTTGCAGAGTGGCTAGATGCCGTTAGATGGCTTTGTTCTCAACAGCTAGTCCTCGCCATAACGGTTGTTGGTTTTCTTGATTCTTCCGCCCAATCGATTGAGCCACCTTCCCCAAAAATGAAAAGGAATGCGCTGGCCGCTCGTTTCTGTTGCTCTTAAACGAGCGGCAAAGGGAACTCTCCCCAAGTCCGCTTCGCAGGCTTTGCCCCTCTCTTCGAAAAGCGAGGGGAGGAGTTGGTGCAATCCTACTGGAGTTTTGGGTCTTTCCGAACTTGTTTCGGAATCTTTTTGCGAATTGCAACTGTTACCGGGATCGTGTTTGGTTTGTTTCCCTCGGACGCTGTTAGTGTTGGTTTTGCTGCCGTTACAAACGGCTAACTACTGATCCCTCGTTACTGGTGCCCTTAAACGATCGGCAGGGAACTCTCCCCAAGCCAGCTTCGCAGGCTTTGCCCCTCTCTTCGAAAAGCGAGGGGAGGAGTTGGTGTAATCCGGCAGGAGTGGCGCGTCTTTCCGAACTTGTTTCGGGTCTTTCTGCGAATTGCAACTGTTATCGGGATCGTGATTGGTTGTTGTTTCCTCTGACGCTGACAGGTCGATGCCTTGTTGTCGTTGTAAAGTACGGGGAGCTGGCCTCTCGTTTCCGTACCTGAAAAGGAGGCAAAATGCTTGTACCTTTTCCAAAGTTTCAAACTTTGGAAAAGGTTTGATCCCCGCTTAGCGTTTCAAAAACTGTGGGATCTTTGATAAGTTCTTGCAGGCTAAAGTCCAGAGCGGGAAGGGGAGTCTGTTCTTTTTCATCGCACGATAATCTTCGCTTGATTTGTGGATGATGTTTTTCAGACTTTTATTACTGGCTCCTCCAACACGCATGCGGGTGATGACCGCTGGCAAATAGGCAAATTTCAAGGTTTTATCCTGAAAAATGCGGAGCATGAGATCGTAGTCGGCAGCAATGTCAAAGGAAAGGTCAAACTGACCATACTTGGCGTAGACTTCCCGTTTGGCAAATACGGTAGGGTGGGCGGGCATCCATCCCCGGTTGAGTAAGGCCGGTTGAAAGGCCTGGCTTTTCCAGTAACGAATGACTTTACTGGTATCTTCCTTGTCCACATAGACCAAGTCGCCGTACACCACATCTGCACCAGTTTCCTCAAACGCTTGATTGATCTTTTCCAGCGTTGTTGCGTCAGCCAGTAAATCATCCGAATGCAATAAGCCAATAATCTCTCCCTGGGCAAGCCGAAGCCCCTTGTTCAGGGCATCATAAATCCCCTTGTCGGGTTCTGAAATGTATTGGCTAACCGATGAACTGTTTTTCATCGTTGTTAGTGTCTCATCTTTACTTTGGCCATCAATAATCAAATGCTCTGGCTTTAAAGTCTGTTGAGCAATACTATCGATACAATCTTGAATGGCCGGATAGCTGTTGTAAGTGGCGGTTATAATGGAGAAGTTCATTTACTTTATAGGAAATACTTTAATGATAAATAAAATATCGATTTTGAGTCTTAAAATTCCATAATTATCCAATTAATTTTCTGAGTATTTTATATAGATACGGAGTATTGTCAAGAAGGAAAAATGTTAAAGCTCTTTTATAATATTTAATTTTGGCAAGTGGTAGATTATCTTTTACAATCTTAATATGGATATCATATCCCTGATCAAGTAGGTCTATACGATTAATAAAGGAGGTTCCATCTAAATAAAATTTGCAGATTGCAAAATCTAATTTTTTATATCTACTATTTCCATCAAAGAAGATTTGAGCAGTTAGTGCATAGTCTGCGGCTATTGAGTATTTAGGTTGATATTTATACTTTTTTATAATTGTTGATTTGTAAAAGATTGCTTGATGCGAAGTTGGTAGACTATGTTTTAAGTAACTAATTTTTCTTGCGCTTTTATATATTTCTAGCCCCTTTTTGTTAACATCAACGTTATCTCCATAAATAAAGTCATATTCATCCTTATTTTTAATATGCATAGATACTTTTTGCAGTGTATCTGGTGAAGCAAGCACATCTCCTCCATTAAGAAAAAGGGTATAAGTCCCTTTTATGTATGGTAGTGCTTGATTCATTGCATCGTACAATGATGAATCTTTTTTATTAATATATTCTATGTTTTTATTTGTTTGAGTGAGTTGTTGAATAAACTCTTTAGTTCCATCAGTACTGTTTCCATCCTTTATGATCCATTGAAAGTCGTTGTAACTTTGAGACAATACTGACTTTGTTGTACTTTTTAGATTTTCTAAATCGTTTAACGTAATTGTTATAATTGAAATTTTCATATTACCTTTTTTAAATACTGAATATAACCATTGTATTAATGATCATTTAAGAAAGTAAAATTGTATGGCGAGATTGAAATAATATAAAGAAATAATATAAAAAAAGTAAGAATAATTGCATATGAGGCAATAACTGCAAATTTATGCTTCTTTTCATGTAGAATTACATATACTGATAATGCCAAAAGAAATGGACGGAAAAATGTTAAATAGATAATGAAACGACTTAAGATTGGGATGCCAATAAATACATTTGTAAGAATTGTTCCTAAAAAGAATATCACGTAATAAGGTTTTGTATTGGGATATTTATCAATTATTATTTTGCTATAATACAAAATGTAAATAGCTACTAATGCTCTAAAAACTATTCCGAAATTTAGGATTGATATGTTCTCGGCGTTGTAAAAAACACTTTCAAAATATAAGAGATAAACATTCAAGAATGGAATAAATTGACCAAGTGTAGAAAATGTTAAAGGGATTATTTTTAGAAGAGTTGCGTTTTGGCTAAATAGGAAGGAGAATATATAAACAATCATCCAGGTATTTCGATGGTATAATTTGCTCCAAGGAATTATGCATATTAGAGATAGTAACCAAGCAGAGCGATGAAATAGCCCAGCAATAAAAATCCAGAATAGAAATTTTTTGAATTTTCGTTGCGGTAAGAATTGTATTGCATAAAAAAAGAATCCAAATGCCGCAAACTGACGCACTCCATTTGTTGAAAAGAAAAACCATTCATCACAAAATAGAAAGTAAAGGCCAAGAGGAAGAAGCTTGTTGGGAAAACCTTTGAAAATAAAGTACCAGCTAATGAAGGATACGATAAAAAAAACGAGAGTGTATTTACCGTTTAAATTATATATGATTTGATTTATTATTCTGTATCCAAACTCAATCTTACCTTCTTTAAAGATTCCATTTTCAAAATATAATTTATAGCTGTACCAGTCAGTTCCAACTTCGTATCTATAACCGACAATGAAGGCGATGAAAATAATAGCAATAAAATGTGAAAAATTTAGGTTGATATTATCAGCAAATAATTCATCATGACTAGATAATCGGTGCTTTTTTTTAGCAAAATATGTGAAAAAAAGAACTGAAAAGAGTAATGTAGTATAGACAAGATATGAAAAGGCTAAAGTCATTTTGAGTATAAGTTATGATATAACTCTCCAATTCTATTCCATTTAATTTTGTCCACAATTCTTCTTGCATTGTCATTGTATTGCTTCAGGAAGGATGGAGAAATGTGGTTGAAAATATGTAAAATTTCATCAGTTATTGAGTTTTTGTCAACAAATATTGCAGAATGCTTATGTATGAGCAAACCATCTACTCCACTGTTTTTGTGTCCAACAATTAAGCAATTTGAAGCAGCAGCTTCCAAAAATGCAATTCCTAGTGCTTCTGGATAACTTGGCATAATAAATATATGTGATTCAACTAGATATTGTTTTATATATTGTGGAGTTTGATAGCCATGAAAAATCACATTTTCATTTAATTTTAGTGTTTTTGTCAATGTTTTTAATTTTTCAGTTTCAGGTCCATCTCCAATGATATTATATTGAAAAGAGAAGCCTTTGCTTTTTATTAAAGCTAAAGTATTTATAACCCAATCTATATGTTTTAAGTCCAAGAGACGACATACACTTACTATCTTAATTGTAGAAAGGTTCGTGCTCTGTTTTTCTTTAGTAAAAAAGGAGTCGTTTATTGGGTGAGGTATTAATTGGATGTTTAGTTGATCCTTAAACTTTTTGTAATCTAAGGGACTGGGAGTAATTATTGCGAAAGCATTTTTTGTTATTCTGGATAGTGGGAAAAGTTTGAAAATAGAAGGGATTCCGTTTCTTATGTTTACTACGTAGGGCTTTTTTAGCCTTTTAGCAAGCCAGTAACCGTATAGTGCATCTGGAAATATACTTTGGGTAACAATTAAGTCTGTGTCGTTAGCAAAGTTGGATAGTTGCTTTTTTATTTTAAAGTTATACCACAAATAGTTGAGAGGGATCAGAAAATAATAAATCCAAAGATTACTAGTTGGTGGGGCTAGCCATGAATATATTAGAGTATTGTATCCATAGATCTTAAGTTTTTTCTGTTTAGTGTATTCACTGTATTTTTTCCATTTCTGGCTGAATAATCCTAAGAATGATGGTGAAAATGGTAATGATTTAGCTATAATGAATTGATAATTATACTTATTTTTTAAGTAATCTTGAATTTGTAAAATAATATCATTATCCCTTGGTAAACCTTTTAGCGGTATGATGGTGGATATGTTTAGAATCTTCATTTTCTGATATCTTCTAATTTTGAAAGTTGATAGCCTAACTGAATTATTATTCTTCGTTGAGTTGTTGATAATTCTGTATTATTTACTATGTCAAAATTGAAATCATTTTTAAATACGGGGCTAAAATTTTTCTCAATAATTATTCTGTATTCATTTGTAAGTTCTTTGCTTTGATCTAATTTCATTAATTCATCCCAATTAGACCAAGAACCTTCGTTTCTGCCTTTTTTTCTTGAAGTATATTTTCTAATTCTTCTTTTTACTGATTCACAAAACATTAAGGGAGTATTGATATACCAAGGGAAAAAAGGGAAAGAACCGTTTCCGTGTGGGATCCATTTCGTATGAGTGAATAATGGAAAGAATGCGTTGTGGAATAGCCTTTTGTTAAGCTTAATGACTTGAGGTGCTTTCGCAGCAATTTTAACAACTGCAGAGGACGTAAATGGTTCAAAGTCTCTGAATAACCGTCTATTTCCGAATAAGTTTGGAGAGCTCGGATTCATGGAAAATGGCCAGATATAGAACCACTCTTCATGTGATTTTGGCCTCATTCTTCTTATAAAATTTAAGTGCGTCTTTCTTCTTTCGTTGATCACCTCCAATATAGCAGGTTTTATATACCCACTATTACTTGTTTTATTAAAATTTGATTTTGCACATTTTTTTTCTGGAAGGGGAATAAATTTGAGAGCTTTGGGTAACTTACATTTATCTATTCTAAAGCCTTTTAGTAATGCATCAGCAAAGAAACCACCTAAGATTACATCATAGTTTTCAAGTTTGTTTTTTTTCTGTAAATTATAAGCATGCACATGGGCAAAGTCTCCACAGGTTCCGATTAAATCACATGCGGGTTTTAGTATCTCCCAGTAATGAGTATAATTCCTTTTACTAATTATCAAATTTGAATTTAGCTTTTTTGCTATTTTTTTTGCAATTGATGTTTCTCTATTTAATTCATCAATAAAAACAAATGAATCTTTTTCATACGTTTGATTAATTGCAGATAGAATAGCTCTTGAGTCTTCTCCGCCACTAAGAAAAGTAGCCATAGTTGCTTTTGATTCTTCAAAGTTTTTGACGTATTCAATTATACTCTTTCTAAGAGCGCTTGAAAGGTCCTTTTTCCTATTTGTTATTTTCCCTTCAGTTTCTAGAGGTTTCCAGTATTCGTTTTGGCTGTTGTCGTCTTCATTAATAGACCAGGTTGTGGCTGTAGCTGGTGGTAATTGTATTATTCCATTATATACAGTGAATGGGTATGTTATTATTTCATGTAAAACAAAATCAGCTATGGAGACTTTATCAATAGAGCTTTTTTGAATCTTTGCTAACGAATCAACATGAGTGCCAATAACTAGATTCTTAGAATCCATATTAGAATACACAGGTATGAAAGACATCATATCAGTAACGACTTCTACTACTCCATTTTGCTTGTTGAAGAAACATACTACAAAGGAACCGCTTAAGTCATCATCCCATACCATTTTTTTTTCAATCTTCCACCTTTTAAAGATGGCCTTGGTGGCATCACTTCCCCCTTTCTTTGAAATGGAGTTATTATTTGAGAAATTTAATAACGGACCTCCAATTACTATGCATATAAAATCATTAGTTTCATATTCATCAAATCCATTATAAATGTTTTTGCAGTATGCTAAGCTTCCAAATTGGCTATGGGTTATTTTTACCTCTATCGGTAAATCATTATAGATTTCATGTAATTTGTTACAAAGGACTTCGTCCCTAATTCTTTTTCTATGAAATATAAAATCGCTCATAGTGTGTTCTAGTTAGAATTTGAGACTTTAGAGAGAATTTTGTTTAAACTTATATCATTGCTTTTCATGTAGTTTTTACTGTAATCTACTGCTTCACGTATCGTTAAAACATTATTGTATTTTATTATAGCTTTTCCATTCAACTTCCTTTTTATTCGATTTCCTATTTTTTGAATGATACTTTTAACTTGGGTTGATATTTTGACTCTGTAAAATTTAAATTTCACCTTAAATTTATCTTCATGGTTAACGAAATTATTTAGTATTGTTTTTTCATAATGGGGTGATTTTAAGATGATATGAGCTGCTAGTTTGAATTTGTCAACTTTATTGATTAAATCGATACGACCAAATGCTTCTAGTGCTTTAATACTGGATTCAGCCCAAATTGTGGCTCCTGAATAGACAAAAGGTACTCTGTCAGACCAGACGTAATTTCCTCTTGCTCTAAAATGGGGGGCGTTTTGTAGTGGTAATTTTTTAGCTCTTTCGGTTTGATGGGTTTGCTGTGATTCTAAACTACTTCCAGCTATTGTTAAAGGATAATCAATTACAATAGCTTTCTGGACAACTAATGAAAGGCAGATTGAAGCATAAATATCAGCACTAAGGCCTCCAAAATAGGATCCTGTAATATTTTTTATCTTGTCAAAGCTCTCTTTCTTTACAACTCCGTGATAAACTTTAGGCAGGTCATATTTTAAATAATAAATACCACCATCTTTAAGAAACTTCATGAGCTCGGTGTTTACGTCAACACTTTTTATAGAACCAGAAAAAGGGTAGATGGATTGCTCACCCGTTCTATTTACATTAGGCCAAATATAATCGATACGTGTTTTTTCAACGATTGCATCAATATTATTTACTTTAGCCCATTCTGCAGCTTCAACTATTTCTGGAGTAACTCCATCATCGTCACCAATAAAGCATATATACTCAGCATTAACTAGCTCCATTGCTTTGTTGAAATTATGGATAGTTGACATAGGTGTTGGGTCATAGCGGTAAATTAAACGATTGTCAATTATGTCTTTTTCGATCCACTGTTTTAACTCATCAGTGTCACTATTGTCGTGAACGACTACTTCCAATTTGTGATTATCTATTGCCAAAATACTTTTAATGCAATGGATAGCATATTTTTGACGATTACGTGATGGAATAATTATCGATATAAGTTTTTTATCTGTCATTTTTTAACAGTTTATTTTTTAATAACTGATACTCTGAAATGATATCTTTCATAGGAATTAATATCATTGTATTTACAATTAATGAACCAATGGCTGATAATCCTATTTTTAAAAGAACAGCTAGACGGTTTTCAGGTACAATAATTACTTGTTTTAAGATAAATATGACGATTAAAGAAAGTGCTAATGGAATAAGGATGTTCCTACTAAATAACTTTAAGAGAGGGAGGTGTAAAAATTTGTAATTTACAAGGAATAGATAGATGAAAGTTATGATGATTTGGCTTATTGAAAATGTAGCAGCTGCTCCGGTTCCTCCATATCGGCTCGTGAATATCCAGTAACTTGGAATTGTGATAACTAGGCTGAAGATGCCTAGGTAATTATTGTATTTTGTAAAGCTATTTGCAATCGCAATATTAAATGGAAGTCCTTGCATTGCAAGAAATCCGGTACCACTTGCAATCCATGGAACGTATCTACAGGCTTCCTCTGCTAATTCTATATTGTTTGTCCAAACCCAGATTAAGTCTTTAGCATATAGCATTAAACAAGCAGAACACGTGAATACAATAATGCCAACGATTATATAGCCTTTTTTAAAGAGACTAATACCTTTTTTAAACGAATTTGATGTATAGTAGAATGTAAACCGGGGGAGTAGTGCTTTTGAGAAAGGCTGAGCAACAAGGTTAAGGCCTCGAGATAAAGAAAAAGCTAATGTATATAGACCCAAAACTTCTATTGGGAGTAATTTACTTAATGTCAGCCTATCCATTTGGGTGTTTATAGCTGCAACAACTGCTATTAAAAACATTCCTCCAGCAAATTTCCAAACCCGAGATAAAATTTCTTTATCAATAATGGGTTTTTCAAAAAAAATATTTTTCTTTTGATTGGAAAGTGTTGATATCAAGTCAAGTCGAATAATTAGTACATAAATAATTGTAGTGATTGTTTGCCATGAAAAAAATGTCTCAAGCGATGGATAAAAGTAGATAGGAACTAATACTAGACCGTTTCTAAAAATTCCCCAAACAATCATGTAAGCATTCCCTTTGACTTGTTTTTCAAGTCCAATAAAACCTCCACTGTAGAATTGGGCTAAGAATTTGAAACCAACTTCGATACCGAAAATTCGCAGGAATATTGCAACTTTCTCAGGTGATAAATTATCCAGATTTAGCCAATTCTTAGCAAAGGAACTAGCTCCTAGAATAGTAATCAAAATTGCCAGTGCTGAGATGATTAAGTAGCATGACTCCAGAGTTTTAAAGACGCTGTATTTGTCTTTTTGATTATTGGTACTTGACGCAAATTCACGTGATAAGGTTGATGTTAACCCAGCATCCATTATTGCCAAAAAGGCGGTAATAACAAGGGTAAAACTAATAATGGAATAGCTTTCTAAACCTAAAAATTTTATATAAAGAGGTATAAAAAGAAAATTAGATATTATACCCCAAAATCGTCCAATAAAATTAGCAAGTATATTCTTTTTCAAAATGGTTTGCCTTTATATAATATAGAAGATGGAGTGTCAGAAACATTAAAGATCATGGTTTCGATATTTTGGGAGTTAAAAGGGAGCGATAGTTGATTCTTATCGAGCAATACCCAGCTATGCTTTTTATAAAAATTAACCAATTCTTTTTTGCAAAAGAGTAATCCAATTCTTTTTTCTTTTAGCATGAATTTATTGGTTTGTTTTAATAATTCTTTCCCGTATCCTTTTCGCTTTTCTATAGCACATACATTACCAACTCCAAGCGCTTTGTTTTTTTCGTTGTCAATAATTATTTCAATCTCGCCTAAGTTAAGGTAAGCTACAGGAATGTTATCTTCCAATAGTAGAACATGTAAATCTGTATCTTGCAGGTGTTGATTTATCCATTCTATCTGTTTTTCATAAGTGTATGGCCAAGCTTTTGACTTTACGTGAATAATTTCATCAAGCTCTTTCGGGGTAACATTGATATGTTGGATTATCTGTAGCTTAGGCATATCCGCTTGCTTTTAAAGTGAAAACCACCATCCGCATGGGATAGCGACAAATTTTGAATAAAAATCTTCGACTCCTTTTAATGGTCTAGAGGCTCCAAATACCGAGTAATAATTGTTAGGTAAATGCACTCCAGAGGCGTAATAACCTTTTTCTCTAAAATTAATAATTGTTTCTTTTTTAGTTGGAGATAGGATGCCATAGATCCAAAAGTTTGGTTCATGTGCTCCATTTCCCAAGGGAGTGATTTGAGGGTATTTATTTGCAAATTCATTCTGCCATCTGTGAGCGTTTTGTCTTTGCAGCTTGAGTAGAGCATCCGTTTGATCGATCTGCAGACAACCTATATAGCTATTTATTTCGCTTAAGGTAACTCCGTATCCTGGAGTTGATACGTCACATTTAGATGATATTTCTCCAAGTTCATTCCGAAAATTAGAACGATCAACACCAAAATCTCTTACTAATTTTGCTTTGGCGAAAAGTTCTTTGTCTTTAAATGTGATTGCTCCTCCATCAATTGTATTCGGAAGACGAACTGTCTGGAATGAAAAGACGGTAGCATCACTTCCTGTATTACCTATTATTTTGCCTTTGTATCTGGAGCCAAACGCTTCTATAGCATCGTCAATAATGTAGATTCCTTTTTCTCTGCCAATTGAATTTATTTCATCAATGTATCCTGGATATCCACAATGATGATTGTGGAAAATGGCTTTAGTCTTTGGTGTTATTCTTTTTCTAACGCTTTCAGGATCGAGTGTCCCTGTTTTGGGATCAATGTCTGCCCAAATGACTTTAGCTCCTATAGTGGCAAACGGCTGATTAGATGCTAAACAGCTCATTGGAGAGGCTATAACCTCATCACCTGTTTTTATTCCGAAGGTTGTAAGGGAAACCAACATGGCTGCATTGAACGAATTTACTGATATAATATTGGGACAGCCAACGTAAGCACTCAGCTCTCGTTCAAACTCTTTTCCCCATTGTCCATAAGCCAGAGCTCCTGAATGAAGAATGTTCTCCAGTTCGGGTAATTGATCGGGCATAAAAGGCTTATATAATGATATCATATTACCATCCCTTCTTTATTGTGTTAGCAATTTTTTCTCTTTCTTCAAAACCAACCCACCATCCACAAGGTATATGAACTAATTGATTATAAAAATGATCCAGATTTGGCAAAGAAGAATCGAAATCATTGAGGAAGGTATGCCAATCATTTCTTTTGTGTAATTCTGAGGCCATAATGCCATTTTTTTCCATCATTTTTATGAATTTCTGACGGTTTTCGACTTTCAGAGTGTATAGCCAATAGGAAGGTTCACTTCCTTTATAGTATTCTATTAATTGGCAGCCGGGTATATCCTTCAACGCCTGATCAAAGTATCTTCCATTTTCAATGTGTGTGCTTAATAGAGTATCAATTCCTCGCAGCTGAGTTATTCCAATGGTAGCGTTTACATTATTCATGTGATATTTGTACCCCTGAAATTGGATGTCATTTTCCAGTCTTGTCTTTTGTTTGTCGATTCCAAACCACCTGATTAGTTTTGCTTTTTCATAAGCGCTTTTATCATGGATCTGCAACATTCCTCCGTCAATGGTTGTAAGATGCTTTATTGCTTGAAAAGAAAAGATTGTATATGGGAAATGTACTCCTGTTTTTTTTCCATTGAATTTAGCGCCTAAAGCATGTGCAGCATCGTGTATTACGGGAATATCGTATTTCTTTGATATTTCTTGAATCTTTGGAACGTTAACAGGAATTCCTGCATAGTCCACAACCATGATTGCTTTTGTTCTAGCATTAATGCTTGCTTCTATTGAGCTTGGTGAGATATTGCCTGTTGCAGGATCAATGTCAGCGTAGCGAACTTTTCCACCAACCATTTTGATTGCAACATTGGTTGGCTCTGCTGTCAATGCTGTTGATATTACTTCATCACCGCTTTCTACCCCTGCTAAGATCAACGCAATATGCAATGCTGCAGTTCCTGAGTTAACAGAGAGTGAATATCCTTTCCCTATAAACGATTGAAAATCATGCTCAAAACGATCTACCTCTACCCCTTGAGCGACATAGCCACTATAGAGAACCCGTTCAAGCTCTGGGAGTAACTGTTCTTTATCGGGGATGTTTGTTTTAACTAAAGGTATCATAAGTGCGACTGGTTTAATTCGTTTTGTACGTAATCTAAAGTAAGTAGCAGCTTTTTAAGTTCTTCCTTGTCAAGTCGCTTTGTGTTGTCAGAGTTGTACTCAGCATCAGTTAAGCGCGGTCCATCCGATTGAATATATTTTGTATAATTCAAATCTCGCATATCGGCTGGAATGCGATAAAAGTTTCCTAGATCTTCAGCTTTGGACATCTCTTCTTTACCACAAAGAGTTTCATACATTTTTTCACCATGTCTTGATCCAATAATCTGTATTTCGCTACTGGCGTTGAATAGCTCTTTGAGAGCTTCTGCTAATGTTGCAATGGTAGCGGCCGGTGCTTTTTGAACAAATAAATCTCCAGGAGCAGCATGTTCAAAAGCAAATAAAACTAATTGGACAGATTCCTCCAGTGACATCATAAAACGTGTCATATTGGGTTCAGTTATAGTAAGAGGTTTTCCTTCTTTTATTTGTTTGATAAATAATGGAATAATGGAACCTCTTGAAGCCATCACATTTCCATACCGTGTAGCGCAAATGATACCATCATTTTTTTTAACCCTGGGGTCTCTTGCTTTAGATATGGCCAATTTCTCCATCAAAGCTTTTGTCATTCCCATTGTGTTTATTGGGTAAACAGCTTTGTCTGTGCTTAACACAACTACTTTTTGAACATTGTTTCTGGCAGCAGCTTCCAATACGTTTTCCGAACCTAATATATTGGTATTTACCGCTTGCATAGGGTAAAATTCACAAGAAGGGACTTGCTTTAAAGCAGCAGCTTGAAAAACAAAATCTACACCCCGCATCGCAGCATTAATACTATTAAAATCACGAACATCTCCAATTATAAAATTGAGCTTAGAGCTTTTGTATTGGATTCTAAGGTCCTCTTGTTTTTTTTCGTCTCTACTAAAAATTCGAATTTCTTCAATGTCTGAATTAATAAAATGATTGAGGACAGCATTACCAAAAGAACCTGTCCCACCTGTAATCATAAGTGTTCTATTATTAAACATTTTGGTGGTTTTTATGTTGTTGTTTTATCTCCGTATTTGAGAGACTTCAAATTATCTTAACTATACTGTGTAATTTTATTACAGTTTATATACTTTGTCACTACTTTCCTCGATCATATTACGCATATCCACAATCAACTTTGCATGCTGTTGGATAAACTTTACATCGAAAGCAGAATGATTAGTGGTTAATACAACGACATCTGCATCTCCAAGAGTTTGAACAGACAATTCTAGCGAGTTGAGAGTTATACCTCCGTGAGTTTTAATAGTTGGGATAAAGGGGTCGTGATATTGAACATTTCCTCCTTTGTGAGCGACCGTGTCTATAATCTCTAAGGCCGGCGATTCACGCTCATCATTAATATTGGGTTTGTAGGCCACCCCCAGAAAGAAAACCTTACTTCCGTTAACAGCTTTTTGGTGCCGGTTGAGTGCCGTAGCGATTTTGATGTACATGTAGTGCGGCATGCGCATGTTGATGTGTCCTGCCGCATGAATCATGCTGAGGTCAAAATTGTATTGTTTGGCAATGTGCTCCAGGTAAAACGGATCAAGCGGAATGCAATGTCCACCAATGCCCGGGCCGGGGTAAAAAGCCTGGAAGCCGAAGGGTTTGGTTTTGGCGGCTTCAATCACTTCCCAGATGTTGATATCCATTTTGCCGGCCAGCAAAGCCAGCTCGTTAATCAGGCTGATGTTGACCAGGCGATAGGTGTTTTCCAAAATCTTCACCATTTCGGCCACCCGTGGTGAGCTGACGGGGTGGATCTGGTCAATGGCCTTTTTATAAATGGCCTGTCCGATTTCCAGGCCCTCAGCGGTCATGGCACCCAATACCTTGGGGGTATTGCGGGTATGGAAATTTTTATTGCCCGGGTCAACCCGCTCGGGGGAGTAGGCCAGCCAAAAGTCGGTGCCATGCTTGAAGCCACTTTCCTGTTCGATAATTGGCAGCATCAAATCCTCTGTAGTGGTGGGGTAGGTGGTGCTTTCTAAACTGATAAACGTCCCCGGTTTCATGTGCTTTCCAATTTCTGTGCAGGCACTTTCGATGTAACTCATATCTGGCTTTTTGAACCGATCCAGAGGGGTTGGCACGCAAATCAGTAAGGCGTCACATTCACTCATTCGGCTGAAATCTGTCGTTGCACTGAGGGATACGTTGTCAACCACTTCTTTGAGTACGGCATCACGGATATCATCGATGTAGTTATTTCCTTGGTTGATGCTGTTTACTTTTGTTGGATTTTTGTCGAAGCCAATGGTCTTTACGCCTGCTTCGGCAAAATTAACTGCTAATGGTAAGCCTACATATCCTAAGCCTATGATACCTACAGTTTCAGTATTAGCTGCGATTTTTTTTAGAATTTGTTGAGTGTTGTCCATTTGTTATTGTATCAGATGTCAAGGTTAAAGTTGTCAAGGATAAAGTGTAAAGTTGTCAAGGATAAAGTGTAAAGGAACAAGGTTAAAGAGGTGAAGCACATGTCATTTGATGGTCATTCGTGCGGTCATGAGTTCGTGCCTTCGCCCGTTCTTCTTTTCCCCTTTAACCTTGGATCTTTCTTCACTCACCCTTTTCCGATGCTTTTCAACTCAAAGCCGATGTTGGTCAGTGCTTTTCGGTTGAGGATGTTTCGTCCATCGAAAACGAATGCCGGTTTGAGCATGCTATCGTAAACTTTTTGCCAGTCGTAGGTTTTAAACTCATCCCACTCGGTCAGTACGGCTGTGGCATGGGCTTTAGCCATGGCCTCATAAGGATCAGCATGGATCTGTACCAGTTGTTGGAGTTCCTCTGTAGCAATTGCTTTTTCCGGGTGTTGCTGGTATAAGTATTCCAGGTCGCGAAAAATCTGTGCTTTGGAAACCTGAGGGTCGTAGACATGAATCTCAGCCCGGTCCTGCAACAGTTCGTCGGCCACGTAAATGGCAGCGCTCTCGCGGGTGTCGTTGGTATCCTTTTTGAAAGCCCAGCCCAGGAAAGCAATCTTTTTGCCCGACACGGTGTTGAACAAGCTGGAGATAATTTGCAAGGCAAAACGACGTTTCTGGTAGTCGTTCAGCTTCACCACCTGTTCCCAATAGTCAGCTACCTCGGGCAGGTTGAAGTGCTGGCAGAGGTACACCAGGTTCAAAATGTCTTTTTGGAAGCAGGAGCCGCCAAAGCCAACCGATGATTTCAGAAACTTGGGGCCAATGCGGCTGTCCATGCCAATGGCACGGGCTACTTCATCCACGTCCGCCCCGGTACGTTCGCACAGTGCCGAAATGGAGTTGATGCTGGAGATTCGCTGAGCCAAAAAGGCGTTTGCCGTTAGTTTGGATAATTCGGAAGACCAGATGCGGGTGGTGACAATCTTTTCGCGTGGAATCCAATTGGCATAAATGTTCGCCAGGGCTTGTTCGGCTTGTTGGCCGGCTTCATTGTCTTCGCTGCCAATCAGCACCCGGTCGGCATGCAGCAGGTCCTGAATGGCTGTTCCTTCAGCGAGAAACTCGGGGTTGGATAACACCGCGAATTTGGGGGCTGCAGGATTGATAGACTGGTTGGAAGAGTCGAGAATGGTGCGGATGGCCTGAGCGGTACGTACCGGCAGGGTTGACTTTTCAACCACAATTTTATTGGTGGTGGCGACTTCCGCTATTTGGCGGGCACACAGTTCGACATATTTCAGGTCGGCAGCCATACCTTTCCCAACACCGTAAGTTTTGGTAGGGGTGTTTACGGAGATGAAAATCATCTCCGCCTCGCGAATGGCACCTTCCACATCGGTTGAGAAAAAGAGGTTACGCCCGCGCGCTTCAGCCACCACTTCGGGTAGGCCCGGTTCGTATACCGGTAGTTTGGAGAGATCTTTGTCATTCCAATCTGCAATGCGCTGGTCGTTGATGTCAACTACGGTGACCTGGATATGTGGACATTGTTGTGCAATGACGGCCATGGTTGGCCCGCCAACGTACCCTGCACCAATGCAGGCAATTTTCTTGATTTCAGTTGGAAACATATCTATGAAAGGTTTTAAAAATTCAAGTAAATAAGGTTTAAATTGTCAGGGGTAAAGGTTAAAGTTTTCAAGGTTAAAGTACCAAGTGTAAAGGTTAACGGTTAATGTGTCAAGGTTAAAGGGTTTAGCGTTTGGTTGAGGTTTTGGAGTAGATGCTCCCCATTATTTTTTTTAATTCTTCCGCCTCTTTTAAGATCGGTTTCCATTGCGTATTGTTTTCATGGATTTCGATAACGATCTTGATCCAGTAAACGGATTCTCTTATCTCTTTTAACGCAATACCAATTTTATTTGAAAAATCAGCTTTTGATACAGCTCCTTGTGCTTCTTCATAGTTTGCTCCGACAGAAGTCGCTGATTTGATCAATTGGTAGCTGATCACCTTATATTCGATGGATTTTGGAAAAGTCCTTACGGCAGTGATCACACCTATAGCAAATTGAAACAGCCTTTGTTGTAGATCATTATTATGCATAGTCTTTGCTTTTAACCTTTTTCCTTGGATCTTTTAGCTTGGCACTTATTACTTTAACCTTTATCCTTATTATTGCATTACTTTGATGTTCTAAGCTAGTTGTTTAGTCTTCCCAGCGTTCGCGGATGCTGGACAGAAATTGGCGTCCAAAGATTAAGCTTACACCGATAATTCCTCCCAGAAAGGTCCAAATGATGAGGATCATCGGGCGGTTGGGTTTGGATTTTTGCAGCGGGATACGAACCGGCTCCACAATGGTGAGCACAGGCGCATCTTCTTTTACCTTGATTTGCGCTTGCTCGAGTTGTTTCGCCAGCTCGGAATAGACCGAGAAAGCAATATCGTATTCGCTTTGCAGTCGCTCAATTTCGGTTTGTGCCAAAGCCGATGACACGTTTTTATTTTGATCGCGGAAGCGGGCCAGCTTTTCCTGGGCAGCCTGAAACTCCTGTTTTTTCTCCTGGTAGCGCTCCTGGATGAAGTCGAGTTGCTCTTGCGCTTTTTGAATGCGGTAGGTGGTGATGTACGCTTGCAGCATCTGCTGCGCTTTTTGAGCTACCTGAGCTGCAAGCACCGGATCGTGAAAACGGGCCGATAAGCTCAGAATACCTTCCTTGTCGTTGATTTCTAAAGACAGGTTCTCATTCATGGTTTTAAGCACTTTTTCCTGATCTTCATTCAAGGACAATAGGTCACTTTTCCCTTCTGAGGTAGACGAAGTTTGTTCGCCTCTTAACGCTTTTATTATCACGCCGGGCAATCCGAGGGAGTATTTTTTGAGGATACCCAGGGCCCCCGGTTTTTTGTATTCGGTGTAGTACTCAAACAAGCTGACCGGATGATCCACCTCCTTGAATTGAAAAGGCGTATTCATCAGCTCCATCTGAAAAGAGACGGATTGCAGAATTTTGGGATAAACCAGGGGCGAAAGCGCTTCGGTTCCGCTGCTCATGTCAAGGTTGAAGCCGGCCATAGCGGCCAGTGAGGATAGTCCGCCGAGCTTGGAGCCTCCGGACTGTCCGGATTGTGGCACCATGGTCGTTTGTACGGTGTATTCCTTGGGGCTCAACAGGGCTACGAATAGTCCGATGGCGATTCCGATGAGGGTGTATTTGATGATGGTTCGCCGCCCATTCCACAGGTCTTTGGCTAAGGCGATCAAATCAATTTCATCATCTTCAGCGGCTGTCTTAGCCGGGATAGGTGTATTTTCTTTTGTTGTCATGTGTGTGCAGTTGAGAGTTAACGGTTGTTGGTCCTATGAAATATTCACGATGTGAATTTCACAGGATAAATTATCGGTTGACCAGGATTTTTCAACATAGGCGATGCTTACGAACGTACGAAGGCAGGAACGCACGATGGTTATTGTTGCTTGGGTGTCCATTTCTCTGAATTTTGACTCATCTTGATTAGCATGGCGATGATGTGTTCGAACTGATCGTAAAGCTCATCATGGATCGCTTCGTTGATGTATTCGAACGAGTGAGGAAAATCCAGCCAAACTTGAGTTTCGGCCGCCTCCGCTTCGGAATCTGACAATTTAGAAATGAAGTTTCTGGGGTATCGTCTTTTTCTCCATGCTTCAGCAAGGTTTGCACAAACCGATCTGGAACTTCTTCTGATTTGATTGGTCAACGCATGCTTCTCTTCAGTAGGAAATGATTGGGTTAACTGATGAATCCTTAAGGCAGCCTGGTAAGCCTCCTGATAGACTTTCAATTCTTTATGTGACCTTATCTTTTCCATCGTATGCTTCGTTGTTCGTTATTACGTGTCTTCGTACGTTCGTGCCTTCGTGACTTCCTGCCTTCGTTTTCCTATCTTAACACCGCGGCAACGGCGATGGCAATGGAGGAGAAGGCACTGGCAATGGATAACCATCGCGAGGTCTGGTCACCTTGCGGGCGATCTGGTTTTTGCGGAACCACAATCTGGCAGCCGGGTTCGGGGCGTGGATAATTCCGGTTAAGTAAGCCCTTGGTTACCTTGGTTGTTCCATCGCTGTAAATCACGAATACTTTGCCTTTTTTTGCTTGCTGACTAAAGCCTCCTGAGCGGTTGATATAATATTTTAGACCCTTGTTTTCCTGGAAAGCCAGCCCAATGGGGTTTAGCACCTCGCCTGATACTTTGATTTCCTGAGTAACCTCGGGTACCAGCAGTTCATCGCCTTCGCGCAGCACATAATCGTAGATGGATCCCGGGTTCTTCAGGATGTCATCCAGACGCAACTCCAGCTTGTAGTGATCGTCCATTTGTTGCTCGGCCGATTGAAGCAGGCTGTCGGGCATGGCTGTTAGCAGTGATTCTTTAATGACTTCATCGTCGGACCGTAGTCGTTTTAAGGTAGCACCTTTGCTAAAAGCATGAGGTGTCAAGCCACCGCAACGTTTAATCAGGTCGGAAACCCGCTCATTTTTATTGCTGATGCTGTAAGGACCGGGATACACCACTTCGCCTTGAATGGTGACCGTTCGCTGGGTGTTGTAGGACGGTGCTTTGCGCACATAGATGTAGTCGAATGGCTGAATCTTGAACGCGGCATCTTCGGGATTGATATCCAGGTTGCGGCTGATGTTGAATTGATGCAAGTCGGCCAGCTCGTTGGACACCTTGGCCGCTGATTCATAGTCGTGGCGTCGGGCCAGCTCAATGAAGGATTCACTGGCTGCTTCGGTAAATCCACCGGCCAGAAACACGAGGTCTTTCAAGCTCATATTCTCCCGGTAGGGGTATTCGCCGGGGTATTGTACTTGTCCGTAGATTTTTATGAAACGCGCTTCGCGCATGCTGAATACATCCTGGATGATAACATGATCTTCGCGTTTCAGCTCCAGGTCGTTGGTGCCTTCCAGGATATCCGATATTTTGAAGGCAATGGTTTGCGGACTCAGGTCTTTTCCCAGGCGGATGATAACACCCCGGTTGCTGAACACGCTTTCTTTAACCCCATCGGCTTTGGCAATCAGTTCCGACAGTTTCATGCCATCGGTAAGGGCAAAGGTGCCGGGGCGGAAGACTGCTCCTTCAATACTGACGCGATTTTCATAGCGGTCGATAATCTCGCCGGCTTCAATTTGATCGCCATTTTCAAGTGCAAAGGTTTCAAATTCATCCCGGGTGATGTCCAGCACTTTGAATTGCTTGCCTGTTGTTCGGGTGATGGAAAGGCGTTCGTGGTAAGCCTGGTCGGCAAAGCCGCCGGTATAGCTGAGCAGGTCTTGCAGGTTTTCATCTTCCTGCAGTTCAAAAAAACCTTCCCGCTTGAAGGAACCGGAAGCTTCAACGCGGATATCGTAAGTTGGAATAAACAGGATGTCCTGGTCGCGCAGAGCAATATTGTTTGCCGGGTTGGCGTTGATCAGGAAATCATAGACATCGATCTCGGTAATTACTTTATTTTGACGGATGACCTGAATGGTACGAAAGGAGCCATTTTCATTGGGACCTCCCGATAGATAGAGCGCATTGAAGGCGGAAGCTGTTGCCGGCAGGGTGTAGGTTCCCGGTGCATATACTTCGCCAATCACATTCACCTTGATGGAACGGAGGTTGCTGATGCCAATTTCAGCGAAGGTGTTGGGGGTGTCGCCGCCCATGCCATTGTAAATAGCTACCAAGCGTCGTCGGATTCGTTTTTCCGCTTCACGAAAGTCAATGCCGGCTACCTGCACAGGCCCCAGATCCGGGATCTGAACGTTGCCATTGCCATCCACTACCAATTGGTAGGTTTGCTGGCTGGCTCCCCAGATGTTGATCATCACCTGGTCGTTGATGCCCAGCACATAATTGTCAGGAATGGGAATGTTTACCGACGGTTCGAAGGTTAAGTCTGCGCTGTTGAAAAAATTGAATCCAAAGATTTTTTTGCTCTTCGATGTGGCGTCAATAGGCGTTTTTTTTGAAAGCGTATCAACCATTGACGCTGTATCCTGCTGCTGAGGCGTCAGCTCCATGCTTGCTCCTCCGCTGTTTTGTACTTGTCTGATCCGACTTTTCAGCTGGCTGATTTGAGCCGGGCTGGCGCCACGCAGACGGGCCATCTCAGTGGCTTGCTCCATCGTTAGACCTCTGCTTTCGATCTCCTGAACAATTTGCTGCACTTGCTGGTCGCTAAGCTTGTTTACATCTACATGGGCTGGCACTTGCGCCGAAGGGATCAGGTAACAGGCCAACAGGCCGATGATCCAAATAAATTTTAGTGCTTTACGTACTATCATGTTTTGATCGTTTGTTTCCAAAATATTGCTTCTGATTTTATTTTTCGCTAGTCCAAATGAGAAGAGAGGCTCTGTGTTGCAGGTAGTCCTTCCGTTCTTTTTTGTGGATATGCGTATAATTGATTTTTCTGTTGATAATCTTTTCGGCTTTACGAATATAGTTGTTGATGAGCTTAATGTCTAGTTGGTCGCCAATAAAAAGGAGATCGATTGTGTCGGAGTCAACCCCTTGTGCAAAAGCACCCGTCAGGTAGGCCTCCTCCATTTTTTGTAACTTTTGTGCTATCTTTTCAATAATGGTGTCGATGCCCACCATCTTTAGTAGGATATTGTGAATATCCTGAAATAACGGATGAGCAGTATTGGCTTGAAAATATTTTTTATTGCCATCAAAGTGACTCTGGAGCAATCCGGCGTCTTCAAATCGGTTAAGTTCAATGCGGATGGCGTTGG
Organism: Sunxiuqinia sp. sy24; assembly: GCF_052677165.1. NCBI lineage: Bacteria > Pseudomonadati > Bacteroidota > Bacteroidia > Marinilabiliales > Prolixibacteraceae > Sunxiuqinia > Sunxiuqinia sp. sy24. Next base: position 56,719 of record NZ_JBQYLH010000023.1, on the reverse strand, counting down.
ATGATTCTCCAAATTCGTGTTCCAGGCTTCGCAAGTAACTTTTGTTATTCTTGTTCAGGAAGAACTTGAGCAAGATTTTTATTCGTGTTTTTGATGTGATTAATGCATCAAGCATAATTTCGGGTCGAAAGTTTCGGTTCTTATCGGTTGTTGGTTATCCTTGCTCGCTGTTGTTTGTTTTTATTTGATCATCACCGAAACCGGAGACTTTGTTTTTTGTGCTCATCTGGAGGCAAGGAAGCCCTAAGCGTGTTTGTATTTTGTGTAAGCTTATGATTTGGATTCAGGCAATACCTGGTTTTGGATTCTTTTTGTTAAAGCGGCACTGCGTCAGTGTGTTGTGCTCTTGTGTGTCTTCGGGGAGCTGCCTGTTTGTTGACGGCTTCTCACAGCTCCGCCTCCTCAGTCCCATATTTTCCGAGCAGCGAATCGCTATGTAAAAGAAATGCTGCCACATGAAAGCAGCAGCAAATCGAGTAGCAAAACTACTCAATTTTCAGAGAAATGGTTTATTTTTTTGCAGAATTTCATGAATGAGCCTTTTTTCTTGCTGAATGGGCCTGCTCGACTCATGAACGACACTTTTGGCGTTTTATTTTCCATAAGCTTCAAACAAATGAAGGTTAATCTTGCAGGCCGGGGGAATTCATTTGATTGACAGGATGAAAGACTTTGTTGAAATTGGATATGCTACTTCCGGGGAGTTCTTTTTGCTTCAATCACCCCTGGTTCGGCTTTGTCTTTAAGCTTTGCTTTTTAAAGGGGTTAGCTTGAAGCTATTTAGCCTATGTTCAAGAATGGATCCCGAACTCCGCTGGCGTTCAGCTTTGTTGTTTTGTCAGTTGCTCACCGAAAACTGGTGTTTTCCTGAGCCTACTTCTTCAATGATTAGAAATTCTCCAGCCTTCCGGTAGTTTACTTTTTTGTCGTTATGGCTTACTCGCTGTGCTTTCGACCAAAAGGGCAGGTAAACATCAGCTGTTGTATTGGCCGGAATGTTAACCGAAAGTTGAAAGTTTTTCCCCGGTTCATGTTGAAAAGAAGCCAGCACGTCACCCCGGATGGTTGGGCATTTGATTTCAGCCTGTGTAAGATTTCCTGGCTGTGGCTTTATCCGGATTTTGCTGAATCCCGGCTCTAATGGTTCAATGCCCATCAGCTTACGTGGTATGATGTTGGCCGGAACGGCTCCCCAGGCGTGGTTCCAGTCCTGGTTGGGTTTGTATTTGTTGTCCCACGCTTCCATGCTAATGGTTGAGCCGGCACGAATCATGTTGTACCAGCTTCGTTCGTCGGTTGACGTCAGCAGTTGCAGTCCATAGTCGGCGTTGTGTCCATCGTAAATGGCCTCCATCAGGAATTGCGAACCATAAACACTGCAGGCCATCCCGCGTGAACGGATAAAGGTATTGATTGCTTTCCTGTTTTTATCCGGTACCAGGCCAAAAGCCAAGGGGAACATGTTGGCATGCAGTGAGGCGTGGTCGGTGCCAATACCGTCGGTGTAAATCTTTCGTTTCGGATCGATTAGTTCCGCGTTGAATGCTTTCTTTAGTTTGGCTGCGCGGAGGCTGTAAAATTCACTTTCATCGCCTTTGCCCAGTTGTCCGGCAATGGTGCTCATCACTTTTAAGGCGAAGTAGTGGTAGGCGTTGACGACGGTGTTGATGTCCTGAAATACGAAGCCATCGGTTTCGCCGGCTTCATTTTTACCTAAGCCCAGTATGCCGGTGTGCGGCCAGTCGACAATGTCGCGTAGGTTGTCTTTTAAGTGAATCGATTCGAGCACTTCAGGGCTGACCTTTCCGGTGCGGGTGCTGATAAAACCCGACTCATCAGAAAGCGACAGTAGGGATTTGGCTTTTAAATCGGTATAGTGCTGTGCCAGTGATTCTTTATTTCCGGTGTACTGGTAGTCATTCCAGGCCATCAATACCGACTGAAGAATCCATTCGGTGGGCCAGGTGGCATGATGAATCAAGTATTCATGTGTAAAGCGAGCCATGCTGTATTCGCGGGCAACGCCATAATGGCAGAGCTGATTGACCAGGGCATCAGCTTCGTAGGGGATGCGTTCGCGGTCGCCATCGACATAGGCTCCGGCAAAGGAGGTGGCTTTGATGGAATATTTGCATAGCTCCCAAACCTGATTTAAGATGGTGTCGGAACTGGTGAAAAAAGATTCCGTTTCATCAAAAGGATAAAAAACGGTTTCGCGAGCGATCTGGTATTTCTCAATGGGATGATTGTACCCTATAATTTCAACATAACGAAAAGGGAGAACATCGCCAATGTACTCCGGTATAGGAATGGCCCGGGGGCCTGTGTTTCGCTTGTCGGGATCGATGGTGATGATGTACGTGTTGCTACCGTTTTTTAGCTCGAGTTGGTATTCGGCATAGCGTCGGCTACCTCCGGGATTTGGATCAATCCGCTTGTCTTTCAATACTTCTCCCAGTCGCAGGGTGATGGTATCGCCATCGGTCCCATCCAGGGTTAGCCGGATACGTCCAAAGGCAGCTTTGCCAAAATCAATCAATGTGGTTTGGGGCGCTACTGGTTGGATGCTTTTAGGAAATTCATCCTGCTTTTGCAGGGGGTAGCGGGCGGTCGCATAGTCCAGCAGTTTGGGCGCCATTTTAAATTGGGAGACGGGCGACCAAGCGGATTCAACACCATGGTTATCCCAGGTTTTTACCTTCCAGAAGTAGACGGAGTCGGGCAGAAGGGCTTTCCCCTGGTAGTTCAGGCTGATGGATTGGCTGCTTTCAACTTTACCCGAATTCCAATAATCTCCTTGATTGTTTTGAATATGATGCTGGGATGAAGCAACCAGAACCTGATAGGCCACTTGCATGGTTTTGTTTTTATCGGAGTTAACCACCCATCCGAAGAATGGTTTTTTCTGTGCGATTTCCGTAAACTGAAAATTTTCCCGACGGTAAACAGCTTCGTCAAGCGGTGTGTTAACCGGAGAGCCATTCAGGAAAACCTGGTCGGCATGGGTGAGTAGGTTGATAGAAAGTTTTGTGGGTTGATTGGGATTGCTTGCTGACACTTGTTGCGCGAAGCAAATGATCATCAGGAACAAAAATGACCTGATTGCAAGTTTGTAGGAGCTTAGAAACGGATGGTTCATGAAGTATCGGGTTTAATTAATGTGTAGTTTAGCGTGTTCGATTTTTTTTTTGATCAGTATCCCGCTGCTTGTCCATCTTTGCGCGATTCGGAGGCGCCCAGGAAAACGTTGTTCTTGCGATCCCATTGGATGGCTTGATAACCCCCATAACCGCCTCGCGAGGATTTGATCTGATGGCCTTTGCCTAGCAGTTTGCGGATGATGGGATAGTCGAAGTCACTCTCCAGATACACGGTGCCACCATCGTTCATGGTTTCGCCTGTGGGCTGGCTCGAACCTTCGTGCCGCATGCGGGGAGCATCTCCGGCTTCCTGTAGATTCATGCCAAAATCGATCAGGTTGCAAATGATTTGAACATGGCCTTGGGGTTGCATGGCGCCACCCATGAGCCCAAAGCTGATGAATGGTTTCCCATCTTTCGTGATGAAAGCGGGGATGATGGTATGAAACGGGCGTTTGTGTGGCTCATACACATTTAAATGTCCATCCTTGAGGGCAAAGAGTTCGCCACGGTCCTGTAGGATAAATCCCAGTTTTCCGGGGGTCATTCCTGATCCCATACCACGATAATTGCTCTGGATCAGCGAAACCAGGTTGCCGTCTTTATCGGCTGTGGTCAGGTAGATGGTGTTTCCCTGTTCCAGTTCTCCGGCCGGAAAACTTCGGCTGGCTTTATTCTGGTCGATCAATTTCGACCGTTCCCGGGCATAGTCTTTCGAAATCAGTTGAGTGACGGGTAGCTCGCTGAAGTCCGGATCAGAATAGTATTTGGCACGATCTTCAAAAGCCAGCTTCTTGGCTTCGATAAACAGGTGCATGTATTCTGGTGTCCCAAACCCCATGGATGAAATGTCGTATTGTTCGAGTATATTGAGCATTTGCAGCACGGCTGTTCCTTGCCCGTTGGGCGGCAATTCCCATACGTCGTAGCCCCGGTAGTTGGTTGAAATGGGTTCAATCCATTCCGAAGCATGATCTGCCAGGTCTTTCAGGCTGAGAAATCCCCCTTGTCGTTGCACGTAGTTGACCATTTCTTGAGCGATTTCACCTTTGTAAAAAGCGTCGCGTCCTTCGTTTGCAATTTGTTGCAGGGTGTTGGCCAAGTAAGGGTTTTTGAAGATATCACCTTTCGCGGGTGCTTGTCCGTTGGGCAGATAAACTTCGGCAAATCCCGGATAGCTTTTTAAGATTTTGGCATTGCGTTTCCAGTAGTAGGCAATTAGTTCGCTTACCGGGAACCCTTGGCGGGCATAGCGAATGGTGGGCGCCAGGAGCTCAGTCATAGGAAGCTTGCCGAATTTTTGATGGAGTTCAAACCAGCCGTCCACGCAGCCTGGCACAGAAACGGGTAGCGGTCCCAAGGCCGGGATTTTGTTGTATCCGTTTTCTTTAAAATAGTCGAGTGTTAAATTATAAGGTGAGCGGCCGCTGGCATTTAGCCCATAAAGTTTTTGTGTCTTCGCGTCCCAAACGATGGCAAACAAGTCGCCGCCTATGCCATTGCCGGTGGGTTCCATCAGACCTAATGCGGCATTGGCAGCAATGGCTGCATCAATGGCATTGCCGCCTGATTTTAAAATGTCGAGTGCCACCTGAGTGGCCAGGGGCTGGCTGGTGCAAGCCATTCCGTTTTGAGCAATCACTTCGCTACGTGTGGCAAAATTGTGGCCGGTTATCCGGTCCTGGGCAAGCACGGAAAAGGGAAAGGCCAATACCATTAGGAGTAAGGGGAATTTCTTCATCGGTTAATTCGTTTTGAGTTCTTGAATTTACCAAATTCTATTGTGTTTTTCAAGCCATGCAGAATCGTAACGCTGAACGGTTTTTTTAGGCAGCTTGCATGTTATGGATGGATGCGGAATACGGCATCATATTCAGGACGATGTTTACGGCAAGGCTAAATCGATGAGCGGTCAATGCGTTGGAGCTTGATTGTTGTAGTCCTGTGAGTAAAAAAGCTGCAAAGTGTGCCGTGAAAAATCAGATCCAGCTGTTAAGCTGGCTGCACGATCATGAGCGGATTAGTCGTTTTTGCGAAATTCGTTGATCGCTGTGTTCGCCAATTCGTAGCTGGGGCTTAACGACCCCCAACTAAAAAATCCGGTTGTCATGCGTTGTAATTCGTCATGTATTTGTTCCATCGAGTCGGTAATTCTAGAACGAAACAGCTGGGCACAACGCGAGCAAGGTGCTCCGCTGATTTCTCCGGTTTGATCATAGGCTATTTTTAAGGCCTCAATGGAATCATCGTATTCTTTGTTTGTAAAAGAATCGTGTGAGTTAAATAAGCACTGGTTGATTGTTTCGCGTTGGTTCACGCATCGGCTGCCATTGAATTGACAACTTACAAATTGAATAGGTTCTCGTTGACCTGTTTCATCACGATTTGATTCAAATCGTGAAAAGATCCATCCCTTTATTTCTTTCATTTTCTTCATTGTTCCTCTATAAATTATTCAATAATTTGCCTCTCTCACTAATCGAAAATATAGAAATAGAATGACCCTAATTAGGTTTTCTGAAGGCTAAAAGTAATATAAATAATTAGAAAATAAAGAGTTGCATTTTATTTTTTTAATAAACTTCTGAACAGGAATTAACTCTTCGATTGAGTGTGCCAAGCAGTTGCTGACCACTATGGGCAACGTTTATTCGTGCTTTATGTATCGTGCTCCCGTAGTAATCGAAGAGCTGAATGGTTGGGGGGACTCTTTGTTGAAGAACCCATCATTGATAGGTAGAAAGAGCGATTGCTGTTATGAAAACATCAAACGTATTTTTCTTCTGGCTTTGCTGAAACGATGTCACTTATTATAGAAGATCATGACTAAGAAAGATGGTTTTGTCCAACTTTCTGTTCTAGCTGATCTTGTCCGGAACGTTGTTTAGCTCCTGCTTGATTTGAACAGGGCGATTATTGAAAGTGCGCATTCGTTAGGCATCTCTTTTAAATTCGTTGATGACTGTTGTGGCGTACTCAAAACTAGGTTTGTAGCGGTTGGCTCTGAAGAAACCGGTACTCATCTTATGCAGCTCGCTATGGATCTGCTCCATCGATGCGGTAATCCGCAAGCGAAAGAGCTCGGCACATTTTATACAGGTTGATTTTTCCAGATCTTTGGTTTTGTCGAAAGCAACCTTTAGTTCCTGAATGGAGGTGTCGTACTGCCGATGAGAAAAATGATGGAACGAATTAACCAGGCATTCATTGATTGTGGCTCGGTGGTCGGCGCAGTTATGCCCATTTTGTGGGCAGCTGGCTAATTGAATTGGCTCTCCGTGATGGCTAAAATAATCCTTGTCTGCTTCTGGTTTTGAGAATACCCAACTTTTATGGTTTTTCATTTGCTTTCGGTTTAATTTATGCCGTTCAACTCAAATTTTGTTTAAAGATAAAAACATCTTTAAATATCTAAGCAAAAAGAGAATAATAGTTTTAATGAAATAACTAACAAGGTCCCTTGTGGGAGGTGTTTTAAATATCGCAAAATAATTGTTTCTTCGAAATAAAAAATATGGACGGAACAAAACGGGCTAATATCCAGATAGAGAGTCATGTAGAGATTGTGCAGAAGCATCATCAGCGAACCGGTGAGCTGACGGAAGGTTATGTTGCCCGCATTTTAACCAAATCGCCTAATCACCCGCATGGCATAAAAGTGCAGTTGGAAACTGGTGAAGTGGGGCGGGTGAAACACATTCTGGAAGACGATTAGCCTTTGATTGATGGGGTCGTTTTGTTGGAATGATTGTAATGGCTTAAAAAAGGAGCTTGCACCGGATAGCATTTGGCGGCTTTTTTTATAAACAGAATCGCCAAGGTATTTCATTGAGAGATGTACAAAAAAAATGGGTTTTGGATTGCTGATTCGTTAGAAGAAACCTGCAATCCAAAACCCAACAGTAGTTATTAGCGAAGTTTGGCGTCCAGTTCTTTGTCGAACTGGAAAATCAACTTCTGCATGATTTTATCGATTTGCTTGTCTTTAAGCGTTTTTTCATCATCGCGAAGGGTGAAACTAACAGCATATGATTTCTTTCCTTCCGGAATTCCCGGGCCTTCATACACATCAAATAAATCAACCGAGCGCAGGAGTTTACGTTCTACTTTGAATGCCAGCTCACGAATTTGTCCAAACGGTACTCCTTTGTTTAACAACAAGGCCAGGTCGCGGCGAACTTCCGGGTATTTGGGGAGTTCGGCAAAAAGTGTCTTGTTATTTTTCTGTTCCAGAATGATGGTATCGATGGCTAAATCGGCCATGTAAACTTGATTTTCAATCTCGAACTGTTTTCTCAGTTTAGGGTGAACGATTCCAATCTCGGCAATCTTTTTATTTCCGTTGCGTGTTGAATACGTCAGGCCTTCGCTGAAAAGCTCATTGCTGAAACTTTCAAGGTTTAGCTTGTCATTTTTCAGTCCCATTTTAGCTAGCAGGTTTTCTGCGTAGGATTTTAATTGAAAGAAGCTGCTTCCGGTTTGAGGGGTAGTCCAGCTTTCCTTTTCTTTGTCGCCTGAGATGAAGATTGCCAGGTGTTCTTCCTCGCGATAATTTTTCAGTCGATCACTTGCTTGATCCTTGTTGTTGTAGAAATAGCAGTTGCCAAATTCGTACAAACGCAGGTCGGCATTCTGACGGTTAGCATTGTAGGCAATGGCTTCCAGTCCTCCAAAAAGCAAGGTTTGGCGCATTACGCCCAGGTCGTTGCTCAGCGGGTTGAACAGCTTAACGGTATGTTCTTCTTTGTATGTTTCTCCGTTTTCGTAGTACGATGCTTTGGTGAGCGAATTCGACCAGATTTCGTTGAAGCCTTGTGCGGTCAGCATATCGGCCATCAGTTTGCGAATTTTTACCGGGTCGTGCAAGGCTGAATATTGCAGCGAGGCGTTGACTTTGGTTGGGGTTTCTACATTGTTGTATCCATAAATTCGCAGAATTTCTTCCACTACATCGGCTTCGCGTTTTACGTCCACCCGGTAAGGAGGTACGGAAAGTGATAAGCCGGCTTCGGTTTCGCTGTCGATTTTGATTTCCAGCCCTTCCAGAATCAATTTGATTCGTTCGGCTCCCAGATCTTTTCCAATCAGTCGTTTGATGTTCGTATAGCTCACGTCAACTTTGAAGTCTTCGATTGGCTGGGGATAGCGATCTACAATTTCCGATGATATTTTTCCACCGGCAATTTCTTTAATGAGCAGTGCCGCACGTTTCAGCGCGTAAATAACGCCATTGGGGTCGGTGCCGCGCTCGAAGCGAAACGAGGCGTCTGTGTTCAGCCCATGACGGCGTGCTGTTTTCCGAATATACACCGGATCAAAACAGGCCGATTCAAGGAAAATGTTTCGAGTTGTGTCTTGCACTCCTGATTGCACTCCGCCAAAAACACCACCAATGCACATGCCTTCCTGCGCGTTGCAAATCATGAGGTCGTCTTCGTGCAGTTCGCGTTCTGTTTCATCCAGGGTAACAAACTTGGTTCCGGCAGCCAGCGTTTTCACCACGACCTTGTTGCCGGTTATCTTATCCGCGTCAAAGGCGTGCAGGGGCTGGCCGGTTTCAAACAGTACGTAGTTGGTAATGTCTACCACATTGTTGATTGGGTTTAAACCAATGGTTTTTAATCGGTTTTGTAGCCATTCGGGCGATTCTTTAATTTCGATGCCACTAATGGTAACTCCGGCATATCGAGGGCAAGCCTCGGGTGTGCCTACTTCAACGGGGATCTCCAGTGAGTGATCATCCACCTTAAAATCATCCACCGAAGGTTTGGTGTAGGCAATATCTTTTTCTTGTTTCAGATAGGCAGCCAAATCACGAGCAACACCAATGTGAGAGGCTCCATCAATCCGGTTGGGGGTTAAATCCACTTCAATGGAATAATCTGATTCTACCTTGAAATATTCGTTGGCTGGTGTTCCAACCAAGGCATCGGCGGGTAAAACCATAATGCCATCGTGACCGTTGCCAAGGCCAATCTCGTCTTCAGCACAAATCATGCCTTGTGATTCTTCGCCACGGATTTTTGACCGCTTAATGACAAATTCGTCTTCGCCACTATAAAGCTTTGTTCCTACAGTAGCAACAACTACTTTTTGACCAGCTGCTACATTGGGTGCTCCACAAACAATAGGCAGGGGGGCTTCCGTTCCAAGGTCAACGGTCGTTTTGCTCAAATGATCAGAGTTGGGGTGCTTCTCGCAGGTAAGCACTTCGCCAATAACCAAACCGCGAAGGCCGCCTTTAATACTTTCAACTTCTTCAATACTGCCAATTTCAAGGCCGGTCTGCGTAAGTACTCCTTCCAATTGTTGCGGAGTGAGATCAGTTGCTATATAGTCTTTTAGCCACTTGTAGGAAATTTTCATAATTGCAATGCTTTATGCTGAATTTGAGAATGTCAGTCTTTTTGAGACCTGCAAAAGTAAGCATTTTTTGGGCTGAGGCAAAGCTGTGCAATTATTGTGTTTTTATTTTTTTTAGGTAAAGAATGCCGAAAGAGCTCTGTTTTTAGGACGAGACTATCATTCATCATCCTTTATTATGAAATATTTTCTTATTTTTCGCACCAAATAGTTCAAAAAATAACCCAAAGAAGATGAAGAGATTTAATCCTGTTTTATTGCTTATTCTGGCTATTTTTGCTTCCTGTAATTCAGCAAAAGAAACAAAGACAGCTATGGATAATCCTTTTTTGAAACCCTACGAAACGCCTTTTGAAGTTCCTCCTTTCGATCAGATTGAGATTGAGCATTATTTGCCTGCGGTGGAAGAAGGTATTCAACAACACCAACAAGAAATAGAGGCGATTACCTCAAAATCGGAGGCTCCGACTTTTGAGAATACAATTCTGGCGATGGACTTGTCGGGTGATTTATTGGAACGGGTGACAACGGTTTTTTACAACCTGAATTCGGCTAACACGAATCCCGATATGCAAGCTTTGGCTCGCGAAATTTCGCCTAAGACAACCGAGCATGGCGATAACATCATGTTGAATAAAGCGCTTTTCAAGCGTGTTAAAACAGTATACGATCAGCGCGAAAGCCTGGATCTGGATCATGAGCAGCTGCGTGTGCTGGAAAAATACTATAAGGATTTTGAGCGCAATGGTGCTAATTTATCGGACGAAGATCAGGCAAAACTGCGTGAGCTGAACCAGGAATTGTCGAACCTGCGCTTGCAGTTTGGCGAGAACCTGCTGGCCGAAACCAATAAGAACTTCCAATTGGTGGTTGAAACAGAGGCTGATTTGAGTGGCTTGCCTGAAGCAGTAATAGCAGCGGCAGCTGATGAAGCAGAAAAGGCCGGAATGGCTGGCAAATGGGTTTTCACACTGCAAAAGCCTAGTTTGATTCCTTTCCTGCAATATGCTGATAGCCGCGACTTGCGTGAGCAAATTTACCGCGGATATTTTATGCGTGGAAATAACGACAATGAATTTGACAACAAAGAGATTATAGCCCAAATGGTTCAGTTGCGCGAGCAGAAAGCACAATTACTGGGGTTTGAAAACCATGCAGCCTACATTACCGATAATAATATGGCTAAAACTCCTGAAAATGTGAATGATTTTCTACTCAAGTTATGGGAGCCAGCACTGGAGGTAGCGAAAAATGAGCGCGACGAAATGCAGGCAATCATTGATCGTGAAGGTGGAAACTTTAAGTTGAAATCATGGGATTGGTGGTACTATTCTGAAAAACTGCGCAAAGAGAAATATGACTTGGATGAGTCGGAAATTCAGCCTTACTTCAGCTTGGATAATGTGCGTAAAGGAATTTTCTATGTGGCCAATCAGTTGTATGGCATTCAGTTTGAGCGCCGCGAAGACATTCCGGTGTACCACTCAGAAGCTGAAGCCTGGGAAGTAAAAGAAGCCGATGGTTCACATGTGGGCGTTTTATATATGGATTTTCATCCAAGAGATGGGAAGCGCGTTGGCGCCTGGAATACCGGCTATCGCGATGTGGCTTACGCTGACGGTCAGAAGGTGCAATACCCAATCACTTCGATTGTGTGTAACTTCACACGTCCATCGGGCGACATGCCTGCTTTGTTGACCTTTGACGAGGTAACTACTTTCTTCCACGAATTTGGCCATGCCTTACATGGCTTATTCACTGATGGTTCTTATCAGCGTACGGCTGGCCGGGTGCCACGCGACTTTGTGGAGTTGCCTTCTCAGATTATGGAGAACTGGGCAGCCGAGCCTGAAGTACTGAAAGTATATGCTAAGCATTACGAAACCGGAGAAGTGATTCCGGATGCTTTGGTGCAGAAGCTGGTTAATAGTGGTCACTTTAACCAAGGGTTTGCAACGGTTGAATACCTGGCGGCTTCGCTGCTGGATATGGACTGGCATACTAAAACTTTTGATGGCGATGTGCTTGATTTTGAGCGTTCATCCATGGAGTCGGTGGGCTTAATTGATGAGATTATTCCGCGTTACCGGAGTACTTATTTCTCGCATATTTTTGCGGGTGGGTATTCAGCCGGATATTACGTCTACATATGGGCCGGCGTTTTAGATACCGATGCCTTTGCCGCTTTCAAGGAGTCGGGCGACTTGTTTAATCCCGAGCTGGCTGCAAAATTCCGTACCTTGTTGGCGAAATCAGGTTCAGACGAAGGCATGGTCATTTACCGCAATTTCCGCGGACAAGATCCGTCGCCAGAATATTTGTTGCAAAAACGTGGCTTGAAATAGATCGAGCTAAAAATAAAACTCAAAGAGCCTTGTGAATTTCTTATTTGCAAGGCTCTTTATTTTGAATATGTTGGCATGCTCTTCAGGCAGCTGGACTAATTTTGTAAATTGTACACATTGTTTTAAGCTTGATATTGATCTGGATGAATGAACTATTAAAAAATCACCTGAAACTTCATTTTGTTGTTTTTATTTATGGGTTTACGGCTATTCTGGGTAAGTTAATTACACTGCCTGCCGCCGAAATGGTTTGGTACCGCATGTTGATTGCTTTTGCGGCGCTGGGGCTTTATTTGAACTACAAAAATCGATCGGTGGTTTATCCCAGGCGGGCGATTTTGCAGATGGTAGGCGTGGGGCTGGTTGTTGCTTTTCACTGGATCACCTTTTTTCATGCTGTTAAAATTTCAAATGTGTCGGTAACGCTAGGTTGTCTGGCATCTACTACACTGTTTGCCAGTATCCTGGAGCCCCTCATTATAAAACGGCGGGTTAAATGGCTGGAGGTTGTCATTGGCTTGGTAATCATTGCGGGTCTTTACCTTATTTTTCAATTTGAATTTCGATACAAGCTGGGGATTCTCACGGCTCTTACTTCGGCATTTTTAGCCGGTCTGTTTACTGTATTGAATAAAACCTTTATTTCCAAATACAATCCTGTTGTTATAAGCTTCTATGAAATGGGGAGCGGTTTTGTGGGAATTACGCTTTTTCTGTTAATGAGCGGTCGCTTTTCGTCGGGCTTTGTTGCTCCTACGACGCCCGATTGGCTGTGGCTGGTTATTCTGGGTATTGTGTGTACGGCCTACGCTTACGTGGTTTCCATCGATGTGATGAAAGTGTTGTCGGCCTATTCGGTGGTGCTGACTATTAATATGGAGCCGGTTTATGGTATTCTCATGGCCTTCTTTATTTTTAAAGATTCGGAATACATGTCAGGCGGATTCTATATCGGAACACTCGTTATCTTATCAGCCGTGGTGCTTTATCCATTTCTCGATAAAAAATTGAATAAGCGGGTGGAGATGGTTTGAGTCCGAAGTCCAGACCTGTTTGTATCTGCTGGTCGGCTGTGGTAAATGGTATAAAAAAGAGTCAAAATCTGAAGCGATAATGACTCTTTTTAGTGGTGAACCTGAAGGGACTCGAACCCCTAACCTCCTGATCCGTAGTCAAGTGCTCTATCCAATTAAGCTACAGGTCCTTTTTTAATGCGGTGCAAATATAGTATATTTTTGAAGAAATTATCAAATTCTATCCTTTTTTTATTTCGAATATTTAGACAACTGGTCAGGGGGCAATCTCCCAGATGAATTCAATGTAAGTTTTCAGGAAAATAAGTCAGCCAGTTACGAGCAGTAAAAACGTCTGTTACCTGCACGAGGAACTATCAAATTATTACGGATTATTAACTCATCGTCATTTTCAGTTTGAAGTAATGCTAAATGTGCTTTGCTCTTTTTTTGCGGTATTCTTCGGGAGTGAATGATGAATACTTTTTGAATAGCCTGCAAAAATAGGAAGTACTTCTAAAACCGGTTTTCTCAATAATCTCGTTAAGTGGTAAGTCGCTGGATAATAGAAGAAACTGAGCTTTCTCGATACGTTTCCGGATGATAAACTCGCTTGGAGGAATTCCTGTGATTGATTTAAATAGTTTCGTAAAATGATCTTTTGAAGTGCAGGCCATTTCAGCAAGCTTTACCACGCTAATGTTTTCGCTTAAGTTATTCTGAATAAAAAGCAGGATGGGCTGAATTTTATGGGTTAGCAGGCGGTCGGTGTTTGATAAGAGCTCCGATCCGATAAATCGAGAAAAAAGTTGTGATAGTATTCCGTTAGTTTCCAGACATTGTTCAAAACTATCGAAACTAGCTTTTTTGTTTATCCATGGCTTTTTTTGATATACCCGCGGGTCGTGGTGCGGAATCTCCCGCCTAGGGTTTATGTTCACCAGTTGGCTCAGTAGGACTTTGTCGATCTCGACTGCTTGCCTTTTGTAATTGATGTTGTATAGGTTGTAAATGCTTAGTCCATTCTGCAAATTGATGTTTAAATGGATGTAGTAATGCTCAAGTCCGCTTTCAAATTTGTAGGTACAGGGAACGTAGCTGGGGATAATGTACAGGTAGTCAGGTTCAAGTTTGAGTTCCCGGTTATTCAGGAATAATTTCCCACTTCCTTTTGTGATTAAGTAGATGCGTGTAATTGGACTGATAATATTACTGTAGCTGCTTTGGCGATCAAATCGTAAATATGCAATATTTTTAAGATCGAAGTTAATTGATTTTATTAGTGAGTCTGGAGTCATTGGATTGAATGTTAGAGCAATCTTAGGTGTTGTTCAAATCTATGAAATTTATTTAATAATTGGTATGCTCTTATTTGTACAACATGTGATCGTTTAAGTACCATTTTTTTAGAGGATAATGGAATATCTTGCTCCTGAAAAACGTAACTAATCACTAAACAATCTTTAAATGAGCTTAAACGTATTGTTGGGCATATTATTAATTGCTATTGGAGCTTTTTCCTCCGGAAGTTTTGCCGTTCCGTTTGGTGAAATAAAAGGATGGAAATGGGAATCGTATTGGATGGTTTTCAGCTTAGGTGCCTACATCCTTTTTCCGCTGACTGCCTGTTTGGTTTTAGCCCCCGAATTTGTGTCGATTATTCGGGCGACTCCTGGTGAGACAATCATCATCGTATTTTTGCTTGGTGGCGTTTATGGCGTTGGCAACCTTTCGTTCGGACTAGCGTTGCGCTACCTCGGTTTATCGCTGGGCTACGCTCTTGCGCTCGGACTGATGCTGGCTATCGGGACATTGATACCACCAATGATTGATGGTCGCTTACAGGTAATGATACAGCAATCGGGTGGTACCTTGCTGTTGCTTGGCGTGCTGGTTGCATGTGTAGGCATCGCTCTTTCGGCCTGGGCAGGTATCTTGAAAGACAAGCAGGTTTCGGACGAGAAAAAGCAAGAAAGCATTGGCGAGTTTGATCTTTTCAAAGGAGCGATGTTTGCGTTATTAGTCGGCATTACTGGCTCGGCGATGTCTCTGGGGTTTGAGCAAGGACTTCCCATTTCTGATATTGCCGCTGCGCAGGGCGTTGATCCGTTATTTACGATGATGCCGGTGTTGTTGGTTCTATTTTCCGGAACGTTTGTTACTACAATAATCTGGTGTGCCTATCTTGGTTACAAAAATCGCTCTTTCAAAGACTACATATCCGCTAGCACATCGAAAGTGTTGGCCTTGAATTATGCTTTTGGATTATTAGCTGGCTTGCTTTGGTTTGCCCAATTCATAGCCTATGGCATGGGTAAAAGTAAGATGGGGCCATTTACCTTTACTTCTTGGGGCATTCTAATGGCTTTAACCATCGTTTTTGCAACAGTATGGGGCTTGATCAGAAAGGAATGGAAAGGTGCATCAACCAAAGTTTATGTGTTAATGGTGTTCTCTTTACTTGTAATTATTGCCTCATCTTTTATGATCGGAATTAGCGGGGCAGAATAAATGAGTGAGGTTGCGTGGGATTAACCTTTCGCCTGTTTTGATAGTAAACTTCAATTAAAAACTTAAAACAAATCAATCAATGAACTCACGAGAAAGAATATTGGCAGCAATCAGTCATAAGCAACCCGATCGGGTGCCGATTGACCTTGGTGCTACACCTAGTTCTGGCATTTCTGCCATTGCATACAGTAATTTAGTGAAACATATTGGTCGCGAAGATTTGCCTGTTCAGATTTATGATGTGGTCCAGCAGTTGGCGCAGCCAGACATGTCTGTCCTGGATAAATTTGGCATTGATGTATTGGATATTGGACGAACGTTTAATGATCAGTTTTCTGATTGGCAGCCAACCACATTAGCTAATGGCGCGGTCGCTTCTTACCCCAAATGGTTCAATCCAACCAAAATGTCGGATGGATCATTTGTTACTTTTGATGATGATGGACAGCGGATTCTTTCCCGAATGCCTGTTGGCGCCACGTTTTTCGATCAGACTTATTTCCCTTATGTTGATGGTTATCCGGATTCGTACGAAAACCTGGACGCAGAGATGGGGCGAATCATGTGGGCTCGCGATGCTCACAGCCCGTGGGATCATTCCGGGGAGTCTGATTTCTGGCAAAAATTACGTGAAAACACCCTAAAACTGCGTGAAACAACCGATAAGGCTCTCTTGGTGGTTTGCGGCTGCAACCTGTTTGAATGGGGAACTTTTCTTCGTCGGATGGATAATTTTCTGATGGATTTAATGTGCGACCCGGATAATGTCGAAAGGTTGCTTGATCAGTTAATGATTCGTCACCTGGCTACCCTGGAAAAAGTTTGCGATGCTGTGGGCGATATTGTCGACATCATTCGTTTTGGAGATGATCTTGGAATGAGCTCGGGCCCGTTTATGGATGAAGAAACGTATAAAACGCTGTTCAAACCAAGACATAAAATTTTGTGTGATTATGTGAAAAGCCATAGTGAAATGCACACGTTTATTCACTCATGTGGTTCCATCTCAATGCTTATGCCGCATCTGATCGAAGCTGGTATTGAAATATTCAATCCTGTTCAGACCAATGCCTGGAAAATGGAGCCCAATTTTTTGAAAAAGGAATTTGGGAAAGATTGTACCTTCTGGGGAGGTGGTATTGAAACCGTGGGGACTTTGAATGTCGGAACGCCGGAACAAGTACGCGAGCAGGTATTCGAACGTTTGGAAATCTTGGCTCAGGGGGGAGGTTTTGTTTTTAATACAGTGCATAATATTTTGCCCGATGTACCACCTCAGAACATTGTAGCTATGTTTGATGCAATAAGGGAGTTTAATGAGCGTAACTAGATATCTTATAGGCTGATAACCTGACGGTTCGCGCATTTAAGACTTTAGGTTTAATGATCTTCGAGGATAACTAATTTCAAGGATTTAATTATTAATGCTATAAATCAAGGGATATGAAACGTTTTGGCCAAGTTATTGGTGTTGACCCACAGCAATTTGAAAAGTATAAAGAATACCATGCAGCAGTGTGGCCCGAAGTGCTTGAAAAGATTACGGCTTGTAATATTGTGAATTATTCAATCTTTCATAAAGACGGATTGTTGTTTGCTCATTTTGAATACATAGGCGATGATTTTGATGCTGATATGGCGAAGATGGCTGCCGATCCGAAAACACAGGAATGGTGGTCGATTATGGAGCCCATGCAGCGCCCTGTTGAGAATCGGAAAGAAGGAGAGTGGTGGGCTAGCATGGAGGAGGTTTTTCACTTGGATTAGCACTAGTTTTTTAACCGGGTTCTATAAAACTTCGGAGAAATACCCATCTTCTTTTGAAAATCTTTGGAGAAATAGTAAGGGTCGGAATAGCCCAGGATGAAAGCTATTTGTTTGATCTTTAGTTTTGTTTGATCCAAGTATTCGCAGGCCTTTGTTATTTTGAGATGCGAGAAGTAGCTAAGTGGACTATAGTTGGTTTTTTCTTTAAACATGGTGGAAAGGTAGGTTTCGGAGTAGCCAACTTCTTCAGAGATTTCCTTCAGACTAAGTTTCTCTCCAACTTTTTGTTCCATAAATCGGATGATTTGCTGGATGAGTGGATTTTCTTCGACTTGAATGTCCTCGCTGTTTTTTGATGCAAAAACAAAGGTGGCAAGTAGGTGGCTGAATGTGAAATGAATGTAATGCGTGTTGAAATTGGAATATCCTCGTGAAAGGTTATTGAAAATCTCGTCGAATAGCATTTTACGGTTGGCAACCCGGTTGTTGATTGAAGGAACTAAATCACGAACAACCGTGAATTCTTTTTCTAGAATTTTACTTTTTGATCCGTTAAACTGGCAGGTCATAAAAATGGTTGGCTCCATGTTTCCGATCACCAGTTTGAAAATAAAGCTTTGTGGGATAATGCAAAATTGTTCTTGTTTTATATGGACTCCATCTTTGCCGAGTTTTAGCATGCAGTCGCCTTTAGTGCAATACAGCAACAAATGGTTTTCAAGAGGTTTTTGGTGTTCCCATATCGACTGTTTACTAAAGAGCAATTCTGAAAGTTCACAAAGGTAGAGGTCTTTCGTGAGCGGATCCGTTTGTTGAGCCGAAATAATTGCCTGCGGAAGTTTGACAAATCGTTTTTTGATAATCATAGTTGTCCGAAATGGGTTTTTAAATAAAGTAAGATTTTACATCTTTTTCAAAGAAAGTACTATTTTTTGTGCATTCCTAGGCTGCTATTTTTGTAAATAAAACTAAATCTGAATATTATGTGTGATTTATTATCTAAATTATCCGACTGCATTGAATTCGGAAAAATAAACCTGGCATCACCATTTCCACCTCAAATGAAGGGGCAGGAAGGTGCCGATGAGCTGACGGCAAAAGCCCTGGCGCAAGGAATAAACCCTCAAGATGTTTTAACTCAGGGACTGATGCCTGGGATGGAGAAAGTAGGAGTTAAATTCCGCGAAAATAAGGTTTTTGTACCGCAGGTTTTGATGTCGGCCAAAGCCATGGGAACGGCTATGCTTCATTTAAAACCCCACTTCTTATCCGGAGCAGCTAAGCAAAAAGGAACGTTTATTATTGGCACTGTTTTGGGCGACTTGCATGATATAGGTAAGAATCTGGTGGCCATGATGGTTGAAGGAAGTGGCTATAAGGTTGTCGATCTGGGAACCGATGTCGATGCTGCTAAATTCATTGATGCTTTGCGTGAGCACCCGGGGGCAGTGGTTGGATTGTCAGCTTTGTTGACTACTACGATGGTCAATATGGAGAAAATAACCCAAGAGATTAAACAGACACTTCCCGATACCTTAGTTACCATTGGCGGTGCCCCCGTGAACAGCGATTTTTGTACTAAAATTGGAGCCGATAATTATTCGGCAGATCCACAAGGAGTCGTTGAGTTTTTGAATACTAAAGTTGCCTAAATTATGAATGGATTAGAGCGTATTGAAAAAGTTTTCCGAATGGAAGAAGTCGACCGGATTCCTTGGGTCCCCTTTGTAGGTGTGCATGGAGGAAAACTGATTGGTGCTGATGCTGAAGAATACTTGAAATCGGCTGAGCGTGTGGTTGACGGAATTAGTAAAGCCGTCGAATTGTATCAGCCGGATGGTATTCCGGTGGTATTCGACCTGCAGATTGAAGCTGAGATATTGGGATGTAAATTGGTTTGGAGTAAAGAAAATCCGCCTGCTGTGGTTTCGCATCCCTTAGCCGATGGTGTTGAATTGAGTTCATTGAGCCTTCCGGAAAAAACGGATGGACGTTTCCCGATAGTGTTGGAAGCTACACGTGAACTTCGGAAAAAATACCCTGACGTCGCACTGTATGGATTAATCACCGGGCCGTTCACCTTAGCCTTACATCTTTTAGGCACTGAAATCTTCATGAAATTGTTTGAAGATCCGGATTACGTGAATGAGCTGATGGATTTTTGTACACAAGTGGGAATTAAACACTCGGAAATGCTATTGGATGCTGGCTGCGATGTTATTGCCGTGGTTGATCCGATGACTAGCCAGATTGATCCCATGTCGTTTGAAACCTTTGTTAGTCCTTATGTAAGGCAGATATTTAATTTTGTACGGGCAAAGAAAAAATACAGTTCGTTTTTTGTATGCGGACATGCACAGCAAAACATTGAAGTGATGTTTGACTGTCGTCCGGATAATATTTCAATAGACGAGAACATTCCGCTGGATTATGTCAAAGAAATTGCATTGAAGAAAGGGATCAGCTTTGGTGGTAACCTGAAATTAACCAGTGTGTTGTTATTGGGTAATGAATTGGATTCGAAGAAAGAAGCGGTTGACTGTCTGGACTTAGGAGGAACAACAGGTTTTATCCTGGCGCCAGGCTGCGATCTGCCAATGGACACGCCGGTTGCCAATTTACAGGCAGTAACCGAGCTGGTTCATGATGAATATGCCCGGCAGGTGACCCGTGAAATGGAACACAGCTCATCGTTAGAGCCACTTAGTTTGGAAGGGCACTGGGTTGAAGGCAAGGTCGTTGTTGATATTATTACCCTCGATTCTGCTTCCTGCGCTCCTTGCCAGTATATGGTTGAAGCAGTCAGACAGGCGGCAGGGGAGTTTGATGGAAGCGTAGAGGTGAACGAGCATAAAATCAAAGATGTGGATGGCATTCGGATGATGATGGCCCTTGGGGTGCAGAATGTTCCAACGACCTGTATCAACGGGAAAGTCGAATTTATCAGCCAGATTCCTCGGAAATCGGAAATAGTAAAAGCTATAAAAAATGTCATGGGCTAATGAGCATTCCTTTGCATTTAATAACCGGCTTTTTAGGGAGTGGTAAAACATCATTCCTACATCATTATCTTAAAAATTCGGATTCAAAGAGTAATATTGCGATTATTCAGAATGAATTCTCTCCCATCAATATTGATGGGAGAGAATTTCAACAGGATGCAAGATATCAGGTGTTGGAAATCAATAATGGCTCGGTTTTTTGTGTGTGTCTTCTGGGTTCGTTTATCAAGTCTTTGAATGAATTCGTTGAAAAATATCAACCCGATGTGTTGATCATGGAAGCCTCTGGATTATCGGATCCGACGGGTGTAGGGCAGATTTTTCAATCGCCACAGTTGAAAGGGAAAATCTACCTGGAGCATGTGTGGTGTTTGGTTGATGCCTTAAACTTTAAGCGGATGCCATCGCTAAGGTTACGTATGGAGCATCAGTTGCGCTGCGCCGATACCATCATTATCAATAAAACGGATCAGGTCGGAAACAACACCGATGAAATTGCAACGTGGATTAGACAGGTCAATCCTTTTGCTAACCAGTTGAAGGGAGAATATGGACGGGTAGCTACTTCGGGCTTTAAAAAGGCACTAAACCTGTTTCCTGATGACCAGAAAGGTGCCTTAGGAAGGCCTGATGTGGAGTCCGTTGTTATTCGAAGTCATCGAGGAATTCATCTCGAGCAGTTAAGCCGATTTATCGATCGAATAAAAAAGGATTGTATTCGCTCTAAGGGGTTTCTGAAACTTAAAGATGGAGAAGCTATCTTTGTACAGGGCGTTTTTTCAGAGTTTACCTTTCAGGAGATCCCCTCGTTTAAGGGATCGGGTGAATTGGTGCTGATTGGAACATTTAAAGGAACTGAAAACCTTCAAATCATATACGATGAATACTGTTAAAACAGCAACTGAACTCAAATTTCACTTTGAAGACCTGATTATAGACCAAGATCAGATCATTAAGCTGTTGGGCTATAACTCGGAATGTTTGCCTGAGCCTTTTGGTAGTTACTTGGAGCAGGCCATGCAGGATTGCAGCCTTTTGGAAGATATTGGAGGAACTTACCAGATAATTGAGGAAGTTGAGCTTGCGGCCCGGAAAAGTTCAATTTTGGCTAATGACCTTGAGTTTAAAGTAGGCCGAACGATACGTAAGGAGCTTGAAGGCGCTGAAAAACTGGCTTTTTTTGTTTGTACAGCCGGGGGCACACTTAGCAAAAAAGCTGTTGCTTTGCTCAAGGGTGAAGACCCTGTTTTGGGCTATGTTTACGATATCTTGGGAGGTGCCATTGCTGAAGCAGTGGGAGATAAGCTGCAGCAAATGATCAAGCAAGAGGCTGAAAAGGATGGTTACGCTATAACCAATCGCTACAGTCCAGGGTATTGTCACTGGGACGTGTCCGATCAGCATAAACTTTTTAGCTTGCTTGGCGGTAGTCCCAGCGGAGTAAGTTTGACACCTTCATCACTAATGAATCCGGTCAAATCAATCAGCGGAGTGATTGGTATTGGAAAGGATGTAAATTATCGCGAATACCAGTGCGAATTGTGCCAAATGAAAAATTGTTTTTACAAGAAGTAGCTTTGGGACGATACCTGCGAAATTAGAATTTGCTTGTTTTCCAAATGGCTATAATATCTGACTTCAAAGAGCAAGGAAAAGATAAATGCCGCCTGGAGAACCGGGAGTGATCGTTGCTCGTTTCAGAATGATCCGATAACGATTAAATGATTATGAATAGCATGCGATATAACTGCATTATTTTTGATTGCGATGGTGTTTTGGTTGATAGTGAAAAAATATCGGCCAAGGTTTTTCATGAGATGGTGGCTGAATTGGGCTGTCGGCTAGAGTTTGAAACTGTTTTGGAACAAATTACCGGTACTTCCATGAAAGCGAACCTGAAATTTTTTGAAGCATGTGTTGGGCGGGAACTCCCAGCTAGTTTTGAAGCGGAATTCAGAAAACGATCGTATGAGGCTTTTAAAACTGAGTTGCAACCCATTCCCGGAGTTCATGAATTATTAAAGAAGATAAGGGTTCCTGTAGCGGTGGCGTCAAGTGGCCCGGCAACAAAAATAAGACAGAACCTTACTACGACTCATCTTCTAGAGCGGTTTGATGATCATGTTTTTAGTTGTTACGATATTGAAAGCTGGAAACCTGAACCGGATATCTATTTACACGCTGCAAAAACAATGGGATTTCAGCCAAGCGAGTGTGCAGTTGTTGAAGATAGTTTGGCGGGCGTTAAGGCAGCCAAAGGCGGTGGTTTTGATGTATTTGCACTGGCAAGTCATGGTAGTCAAGACAAACTGGACGCTTTGGGAGCAACTGTTTTTTTCAGCATGGATGAATTGGGGCGTTTACTTGGAATTTCTTAAAAGTGACTTGTTGTGTTTTTTTCAAAATAGAATGAGCATAATTTTTTTAAATTTAAAGCATCAACAGTAAACAGCTTTTTAAGACTTTCATGAACTGAACCTTCTATTGATTCTTGCATGAAGAAATCGCGAACAACCATAACCGACATTGCCCGGGAACTAAATATTTCTCCTTCAACGGTTTCAAGGGCTTTGAATAATCATCCGGCAATTAGTACAAAAACCCGGGAGTTGGTCATTGGTTTGGCGCGCAAGCGGAATTATCAACCCAATTTGTTAGCCTTGAATTTATTGCGCAAACGTACTAATACTATTGGGGTGATTGTTCCGGAAATTACGAGCCACTTCTTTTCTTCCGTCATCAGCGGTATTCAGGATTTGCTCAACCCGATAGGTGTGAATATGATTATTGGGCAATCCAACGAGTCCTACGAAGAAGAAAAATCGCTGGTCCAGACCTTTTCATCTATTCGGGTAGATGGCTTTTTAATTTCGCCCTCGTCTGAAACAAAAAATTTTGATCACCTGGACGTTTTGACTCAGAATAATATTCCCTTGGTCATTTTCGATCGCGATTGCGAAGGAATTGACGTGGATAAGGTTTTTGTTGATGAATACAATGGGGCTTTCCAGGCTGTTGAGTATTTGATTAAAAGCGGTTGTAAACGAATTGCGCATATTGCTGGACCGCCTTCTCTTTCTACTGCCAGACATCGGCTGAGAGCTTACAGGGATGCACACAGACTCCATCAACTCCCGGTGAATGAGGCGTATGTCGTTGAAAGTGTCGGTTTTGCACCCGAGCATGGCATTGATCCTGCCAAGCAGCTGCTGGCGCTGCCTCAGCGTCCCGATGCCATTTTTGCCATCAACGATGGAGTTGCTATTGGTACAATGTATGTTATTAAAGAAGCTGGAATTACCATTCCCGACGACATCTCCGTCATTGGCTTCGACGACGATCCGTATTCTTGTTATTTCCGGCCGTCTTTATCAACCGTTTGGCAGCCCACCTACGAAATGGGCATGCTCTCAGCACGCATCCTGATGAAACGGATCAACTCCAACAATGATCTGTCTAAATTGAAGGTTGAACAGCTGTTTCCGGAGTTAATCGTCAGGGGTTCATCTAGATAGTGTGTTTTGTTTCTTTGGTTTTTCTTAACTGTATGTCTTCGTTTATGCAAACCTTTGCATGAATATTTCTGCCTTATTGTTTGGATCCGATATAAATAATGGCGTAAATTTCATCTCGTTACTAATTCTAACTAATTGGTTTAGCGATGCTTGTTTCGACCAAAAAACTATTTCAAACGTGTTATGGGGAGTACGGAATTGCTGCCGTGAATATTTGGTGCATGGAACAAGTTCACAGCTTGTTTCGAGCTGCTCAAAAAGCCAATGCCCCATTTATTGTTCAAACAACTCCGGTGGCAAGGAAGTATGCCAGTTCTGAAATGTTGCTGGCTATGATTGCCGCGGCTTCCAAAATTTACCCCGATACGGTGTTTGCTGTTCATCTCGATCATGGCAATCAAGAACATGCTTTTGATTGTATTGAATCGGGCGGTTATACTTCGGTTATGATTGATGGTTCGCATGAAACGTTCAGAGCCAATGTGTCTCTGACCAAATCGGTGGTGGAAAAAGCGCATGCTAAAAACATCGCTGTTGAGGCAGAATTGGGAGTGTTAAGTGGTATCGAAGACGACCTGGTGGTAGAAGAAAGACATAAGAAATTTACGCAGCCTTCGGAGGTTGAGACTTTTGTGGCACAAACCGGATGCGATAGCCTGGCTATTGCAGTGGGAACCAGTCATGGAGCCTATAAATTCTCGGGCAAGCAGGGATTGCAGTTTGATATTCTGCAGGAAATTCAAACTAAACTCCCCGGATTTCCCTTGGTTTTGCACGGTGGCTCTGCAGTTAGTTTCGAAGAAATACAGCGAATCAATGGCGCCGGAGGACAGCTGGGAACGGATGCGCGAGGCGTTTCATCCGAAGAATTGAAAAAAGCAATTGCCTTGGGGGTATGCAAAATAAATATTGCTACCGATGCTCGTTTAATCTGGACTCGTGTTCATCGCGAATTTTTCAAACTATCACCAGCTCAGTTCGAACCCATTATTCCAGGTAAAGCGTACATGGATGCCTTGGAAACGTTCAATCTGGAGAAGTTTGAACTGTTAGGAGCGGTTGGGAAGGCAACTAAAATTAAATCAAAAAAATATGGAAAGAGATAAAAAATACCCATTGTTGGCTAAATCGACTTCCGAATTTGGCATTTATCAGAGCGTATTGAAAGACGAAACCGGATGGCAATTTCTGAATTTTCAGGCTCGCCTGATGAAACAGGGCGAAAAATGGATCGGCAATACCGGTCAAAATGAGTATGCCATTATTTTGTTGGGAGGCAATTATTCCGTCAAAACAGATAAAGGAAACTGGGAAACTCTTAATGGTCGGAAAGACGTTTTCAGTGGAATTGCTCATTCCATATACCTCCCCCGAAATACGGATTTTGAGCTAACAGCTGAAAGTCAGATTTTGGATATCGCTTACGGTTGGTGCGAAACCGATGAAGATCATCCGGCTTATTTTAAGCGCCCCGAGGAAGCCGCAATCGAAATTAGAGGAGGCGACAATGCTACCCGCCAAATTAACAGCCTGCTGCAACCCGGTTTTGATTGCCATCGTTTGGTGAGTGTTGAGGTGTATACACCGTCCGGCAACTGGAGCTCTTTCCCGGCTCATAAACACGATACACGTAAAGTTGATGTGGATGGTAACGTGGTGGAGGCTCGGCTTGAAGAAACCTACTTTTATAAAATTGATAAACCCCAGGGATTTGCGATCCAGCAAGTTTATAATGACGACCGTAGTTTAGATGAAATTGCCGTTGCCAGAAACAACGACGTGGTTTTGGTACCTGAAGGTTACCATCCGGTAGCTGCCGGGCACGGTTACAATGTTTATTACCTCAACTTTTTAACTGGAAGCGACCAATTGCTGGCTAACACCGATGATCCTGACCATCAATGGATTTACAACTCGTGGAAAGGCCTCGACCCGAGAGTTCCTCTTGTAACTGCTGAAATGAATAATCTATAACATATTGACCTAACATGACTAGCCAAAAGAAAATTTACGACGTAATTACCTATGGACGATCGTCTATCGATTTGTATTCGCAGGAAGTTGGAAATCGTTTTGAAGATATCCAGGGATTCCACGCTTTTGTGGGTGGTTCACCTTTAAATATTGCTGTCGGTTGCTCTCGCCTGGGGCTTAAAGCCTCACTCCTTAGCGGTGTAGGTAGAGATAAAGTGGGGGATTTTCTCCTTAACTTTTTGGAAAAGGAAGGTGTGAGCACTGAAAACGTTCCCGTAATTGAAGGCAGCCGGACTTCTGCTGTACTGCTTGGGATTGAACCTCCCGATCGTTTTCCATTGGTTTATTACCGCGATAATTGTGCCGATTCGCAAATCAACATCGATCATGTTTTAAAGGCTGGAATCGAAAAATCAAGATTGCTCGAATTGTCAGGGACAGCTTTGAATATAGAGCCTACGCGGAGTGCCGCTTTTCTGGCTGCTGAAATTGCCCGGAAGAATGAAACTCCAGTGATGCTTGACCTTGATTTTCGTGCCGACCAATGGCATGATATCCGTGCATTTGGCGTTACCACGCGGGCTTTCATGCGCAATGTAAACATTGTGCTGGGAACCGAAGAGGAAATTTTGGCCGCCTTTCTGGCCGATAAAGCCCAATTGGTGATTAGTCATCAGCAAATTTCTGCTCCGGAGATTAAAGGCGATATTGATGAAGCCATCCAGGGAATTTTGCAGTTGGGTGTTGATGCGCTGATTGTGAAAACCGGATCGCGTGGTGCCACAATTTATTTGCCGGATGGAACGATTCAGGAAGTTCCGGGATTTCCGGTTGAAGTGGTGAATATTTTGGGTGCGGGGGATGCTTTCGCTGCTGGTTTTATTTACGGTTATCTGAACGATTGGGATTTATATAAGTGCTGTCGAATGGGCAATGCCTGTGGCGCTCATGTGGTTACTCAACTGGGGTGTGCCAATTTTACGCCTTATGAGAATGAAATACTTGCCTTTGTCGAATCCAAAGGAGGTTTTTAATATCTGTGGGCTTTTGAGATCTGAAAACGAATAAAATCTAACAATTCTAAACTTATGAAGACGAAACGATTGACCGTCGCACAAGCAACCATCGAATTTTTAAAAAATCAATATTCCGAGCGGGATGGTGTGGAGCAAGCTTTTTTTGCTGGCTGCTTTGGGATTTTTGGCCACGGAAATTTGGCCGGTTTCGGGCAGGCACTTCAGCAATATCCCGATTTTAAATATTACATGGTGCGTAATGAGCAGGCGGCTGTGCACACCGCTGTTGGCTATGCCAAAATGAAGAACAGGCTGTCCACTTTCGTTTGTACCTCATCCATCGGACCGGGAGCCACCAATATGATTACAGCAGCGGCTGGAGCAACCATCAACCGCATTCCGGTACTTTTGATGCCTGGTGATTTGTTTGCCAAGCGTTTGGTTGCACCGGTTCTGCAGCAGTTGGAGTCAGCTGTTTCTCAGGATTTCTCGGTGAATGACTGTTTCAAGCCAGTGTCTAAATATTGGGATCGCATCAACCGTCCCGAGCAACTGATTACGGCTTTGCCCGAAGTGATGCGCGTTTTGACATCGCCGGCTGACACGGGGGCCGTGACCCTTTGTGTTCCGCAGGATGTACAGGCCGAAGCGTTTGATTTTCCCGTAGAACTGTTTGAAAAGAGGGTGTGGCACATTCCACGTCCGCGACCCGATGTGGATGCTATGAAGCGCGCAGTGGAATGGATACGAACAGCCCAAAAACCGATGGTCATTGCCGGAGGGGGCGTCATTTACAGTGAAGCTGAAAAAGCGTTGACCAATTTTGTTCATCAAACCGGGATTCCTGTTGCCGAAACTTTTGCAGGCAAAGGTTCGCTAGCTTACAACGACCCACACAACTTGGGTGCCGGCGGAGCAACGGGCACAGAGGGCGCCAACGCCATTAGTACAGAAGCAGATTTGGTTATTGGGATTGGCACACGGTACAGTGATTTTACAAGCGCTTCAAAAACTGCTTTTCAGAATAAAAAGGTCAGGTTTATCAATATTAACATTACTGAATTTGATGCGCATAAACACAGCGCATTGGCTTTGACCGGCGATGCTAAAGCAGTTTTGGAAGAATTGGCAGAAAAGCTTGAATCGTTTTCGGTTGATGCGAATTACCGGAAGAAGGTGGCTGATTTTAACAAAAGTTGGGATGAAAAAGTGACTCAAGTCTATCAAGCGGATGATACGTCTATCCCAAGTCAGGCGGAAGTGATTGGTGCGGTCAATACGTTTTCCGATGCCCACGATGTGGTGCTTTGCGCCGCGGGAAGCGCACCGGGCGATCTGCACAAATTGTGGCGGACCCGTAATTCAAAAGGCTTCCATCTTGAATATGGTTATTCTTGTATGGGCTATGAGATTTCAGGTGGGCTGGGTGCAAAAATGGCTTGTCCTGACCGCGAGATTTATGCTATTCTTGGAGATGGCGGTTACCTTATGATGCCTTCAGAAATCATCACCTCTTTACAGGAAAAGTTCAAGTTGACCATTATTTTGATTGACAACAAGGGGTTTGCAAGTATTGGCGGACTTTCAAAATCGATTGGTGGCGAGGGCTTCGGAACGAAGTATTCTTACCGGAATCAGGCCGGCTATTTGGAAGGAGAGGCGTTGCCGGTTGACCTGGCAATGAATGCCGAAAGCCTGGGCGCCAAAGTTTACCGAGCAACCAATATTTCATCATTTAACGAGTCGCTGCAACAGGCCAAGCAGGAAAAACAAACTACGGTAATCTATATTGAAACGGTGCCTGAACGGAAAATGGCCGGTTATGGATATGCTTGGTGGGATGTTCCGATTGCCGAAGTTTCGGAGTCGGAGTCGGTACAAAAGGCTTTCGAAAATTATACGGAGCAGAAGAAGAAACAGCGTTATTTCTTGTAGAGAACAAGTCGCTTGAGTAGGTAATTCGAACGCAGTTTGTTGCTAGCTAGTTATCTTTTGTTCAGTATGAAGCAACAAACTAATAACCCTGAATGACCAAATTGGCTAAAGTAAAAGAATAAGCTGCAAAATAAACGGACAATCATAGTTTTACTAATATGAAGATTAACCTCACTAAAGGATGCTAACAATACTAACATTTCTTGGCTTTACAGCCTTTGTCGCTTTTTATACTTGGTTTAAGCTTCGGAAAGACAGGCTGGACACATCGGATAGCTATTTTCTGGGAGGACGAAGTCTGACCGGTGTTGTTATTGCAGGTTCTATGTTGTTGACTAATATCTCTACGGAGCACCTCATTGGAATGAACGGTTCGACCTATAAAAACGGGCTTATCGTTATTTCCTGGGAAGTTACTTCAGCCTTGGCCTTGGTCATTGCAGCGATCTTTTTTGTTCCAAGATATTTGAAGCTTGGCTTAACAACCATCCCGGAATATCTTGAGAAGCGGTTCGATGGAATGACCCGCAGCCTGGTGGCTTTATTTCTTGTTATTTCGTTTGTCGTCACTTTGTTGCCCATCGTTTTATATACAGGTGCTATCAATCTTGAAAGTATCTTCAATGTTTCTGAAGTGCTTGGGATCAGCCGTTCGGAAGGTTTGTGGATAACGGTGATTTGCATTGGTGTTATCGGCTCGGTGTATGCCATCTTTGGAGGACTGAAAGCTGTGGCTTTTTCCGATACCATTAATGGCTTTGGCTTATTACTAGGCGGAATTCTGGTGCCTGTTATTGCTCTGTTTAGCATCGGTGATGGAAATATTCTCGATGGCATTTCAAGGGTTTATGAGCGTGCCCCGGAGAAGTTCAACGTAATTGGCGCAAAAGATTCGGTGATGCCCTTTGGAGTTTTGTTTACCGGACTGATCATTAATCAGCTTTATTTCTGGGGAATGAACCAAACAATCATTCAGCGGGCATTGGGAGCTCGCGATCTGAAAGAAGCACAAAAAGGACTATTGTTTACAGGCGTTCTGAAAATTCTGGTTCCCTTGATCATCGTGCTGCCTGGTATCATTGGATTCTATTATTTTGGCGACTCCATGTATGACAATCAGGATTTGATTTATCCTGCACTCATAAAGAAAGTATTGCCACTGAGTCTTACTGGGTTCTTTGCCGCTGTGGTGATGGGGGCCGTTTTAAGTACGTTTAACAGTGTATTGAATAGTGCTGCCACCATTTTTAGTATTGATGTATATAAACGAATGATAAGCAAGGACGCGACAGAGAAACGTTTGGTTTGGGTTGGCCGGGCCCTTTCATCGGTTCTGGCTATTACTGCCATTATTGCGGCCCCTTTGGTGGCCCGGGCCCCCGAAGGACTATATCAACTG
The DNA here is from genome assembly GCF_052677165.1 of Sunxiuqinia sp. sy24. Classification (NCBI taxonomy): domain Bacteria; kingdom Pseudomonadati; phylum Bacteroidota; class Bacteroidia; order Marinilabiliales; family Prolixibacteraceae; genus Sunxiuqinia; species Sunxiuqinia sp. sy24. The sequence continues at coordinate 26,739 of NZ_JBQYLH010000023.1, read as the reverse complement.
CTTCAACAACTCAATGGAATATTTTTCATCCCGATTGCCTCGATTATGTTGGCTGGTTTTTATATGGGAAGAGTATCAGCTGTAGGGGCCAAATCCGCCTTGATTTTTGGGTTGGTATATTATATCGTTACCACCTTCATCTTTAAAATTGACCTTCATTTTATTCATAACTGGGGAATTGAATTTGTTCTGAATGTCATGATCATGTTCGGCGTTTCTTATTTCTATCCGCGTAAAAATTACAGCATTCGAACCGCTCCACTCCGGATGGAAATGGTTCCCTGGAAATATACGCCGCATCTCTCTATCGTCCTGGTTGTTATTACAATCATGATCTACATCCTACTCGGACATAATGGACTCTGAAGTAAAAACTATAATGAATATCTGTCAATTTTCATCGGGTTATAAAACGTCATTCACTTGTTGCTAAGTCGCCTTTAGTTAGGAGATAGTCGTAGTTGGTTATCATAACTCAATCGTGGGTAAATAGCCCAGAGATCATAAAAACGAATAATTAAAATAATATGGAAATTTTAAAGAATTATATCAATGGAAGCTGGGTTGGAAGCAAGGAGCAACACAGCGTCGATGTGGTCAATCCTGCCACCCAGGAAGTATTGGCCAAAGTTCCCTATGGCAGCAATACGGTTGCTGATGTTGAAACGGCCGTTGGTGCAGCAAGTACAGCCTTAATTGAATGGCGGAATATGCCTGTAATGAAACGGGTTCAGTCGCTGTACAAATTGAAGCAATTATTGGAAGATCATCTAGACGAGCTTGGCCGAATCATTACGCTGGAGTGTGGGAAAAGCTTTGCCGAATCGAAAGCTGAAATTCAGCGAGGCATTGAAAATGTTGAAACAGCCTGTGCCACGCCTCTTTTAATGCAGAGTGAATTTTCAGAAAATATTGCTTCTGGTATCGACGAGTTTATGATCCGGCAACCGGTAGGTGTCTGTGCTTGTATTGCACCTTTCAATTTTCCGGGGATGATTCCCTTTTGGTTTCTTCCGTATGCTATTGCCTGTGGGAACAGCTTTATTCTGAAACCTTCGGAAAAAGTGCCTTTAACGATGATGAAGGTTTTTGAGTTGATCGATCAGCTCGATTTACCCAAGGGGGTCGTAAATCTGGTGCATGGGGGCAAAGAAAGTGTTGATTCGTTGCTGGATAGTCCACAGGTAAAAGCAATCAGTTTTGTCGGATCAACACCGGTAGCTCGATACATTTATCAGCGAGGAACAGCCAATGGTAAACGGGTTCAGGCACAAGGGGGGGCTAAAAATCCAGTTCTTGTTATGCCTGATGCGGATATGGAAATGACTGCAAGAATTATTGCCGATAGTGTATACGGGTGTGCGGGGCAACGGTGCTTGGCTGCCTCAAATATCATTACGGTGGGCGATAAAGGGGGCATCATTAAAGACGCTTTGCTGGAGGCTGCCAAAAGTAAAACGACTGGTTTTGGGCTGGATGAAGGCATTGAAATGGGGCCGGTCATTACGTCGGAGAGCAAACGCCGGATCGAAAAATTAATTGCCAAGGGTATTGATGAGGGTGCCAATTTATTGCTGGATGGTCGTAATGCAAACATCAGTGGCTATGAGCAGGGTAACTTCATCAAGCCAACCATTCTTGAAAATGTTGCTTTGGATGGTGAAATCATTAAAACCGAGATTTTCGGACCGGTGATGAGCTTGATTCATATGACCAAGATTGAAGAGGCTATTGACTTTGTCAACCGCAATCAATTTGGAAATATGGCCTGTTTGTTTACTTCAAGTGGGTTGAATGCGCGCACATTCAGAAATAGCGCCAATGCCGGTAATATCGGAATTAATATCGGGGTAGCGGCGCCAATGGCTCAGTTTCCATTTAGTGGCTGGAATGACAGCTTTTTTGGCGACCTACATGGACAAGGCAGGCATGCAATTGAATTCTTCACTCAAACTAAAGTGGTGATTGAGCGCTGGCCGAAGGAATGGTCTCGTAAATTTTAAAATTCAAACACGATGATAAAAGTAGCCAATGCACCCTGTTCGTGGGGTGCCCTTGAGTTCGAACTAGAAGGGAAATCGCTCGGTTATGAGCAGGTCCTTGCTGAAATGGCTGAAACTGGTTATGCCGGGACTGAGTTGGGTGATTGGGGCTTTATGCCGACCAATCCGATGGAACTGCGCCAAGTGTTGGATGAGCAAAAGCTTGAGTTGCTTGGGGCTTTTGTTCCGGTTGCTTTGGCAAAAGAGGAAGATCATGAAGCAGGTGTTCAGCTTGCCTTGAAAACGGCCAAGCTGATGTTTGATGCCGGTTATTCCAAAGCCTTCATTGTCTTGGCAGATGAGAATGGTTCGGTGGAAGAGCGTACCCTGCATGCTGGTCGGATTACGCCGGAGATGGGCTTATCTGAAAGTGACTGGAAAGCGTTTGCTGCCGGAGCTGAAAAAGTGGCCAAGGCTGTAAATGAAGAGTTTGGCATGCGCACGGTTTTTCATCATCACTGTGGTGGTTATGTTGAAACTCCAGCTGAAGTGTCCCAACTGATGGAGCTTACTGATCCCAAATTGCTTGGTTTGTGCCTCGATATGGGACATTACGCCTTTGGAGGAGGCGACCCGGTAGAAGCACTCGAAAAATATTACCACCGGATTTGGCATGTGCATTTTAAGGACTTTGATCCTGAAGTGGGACAGACTGCGGTTGAAAAGGGCTACGACTACTTTAAATCGGTTGAAGAGGGTGTGTTTTGCGAACTGGGCAAAGGAAGTGTTGATTTTAAGTCTATTGTCAATATTTTGAATAAAAACGGATACAACGACTGGCTGGTAGTAGAGCAGGATGTGTTACCCGGCATGGGATTGCCCCGAAAATGTGCTGCTAATAACAGGGAGTTTTTGAAATCAGTAGGACTATAAAAATTAAATCAAGATGAAAAAACTAAAAGTAGCTATAGCCGGATTGGGCCGGATTGGTAAAATACATTTGAAGAACCTTTGTCGGAATTTTCCTGAGCTGGAAGTTGTCGCTGTCATGGATGTGGCAGCAGAATCTAAAAATGTGGCGGCTGAATACAATGTCCCAATTCTTGTAAGCGATTTTGATGACCTGCTTGCAGTTCTTGATTTGGATGTAGTGGTGATTTGTTCGCCCACAGACACGCATGCCGACTATACCATCAAAGCAGCTAAAGCGGGAAAGGATATTTTCTGTGAAAAGCCGCTCGATCTTTCGCTCGATCGTGTTCAGGAAGTGCTGGATGTGGTGAAGGAATCCGGCGTCAAGTTGATGCTGGGATTCAATCGCAGGTTCGATCCCGAATTCAAGAAAATTAGGCAGCTGGTTTTGAGTGATGCTATTGGTGATCCTCAAATCATAAAAATTACCAGCCGCGATCCAGGGCCACCGCCGGTGAGTTACATTAAAGTGTCGGGAGGTATGTTCTTGGATATGACGATCCACGATTTCGACATGGCTCGTTACATTTCCGGGAAAATGGTAAAAGAGGTGTTTGCCAAAGGGGCTGTGATGGTCGATCCGGAGATTGGAAATGCCGGTGATATTGATACGGCCATCATTACACTGACTTTCGACGATGGGAGCATGGCGGTAATCGATAATTGCCGGAAAGCGGTTTATGGGTACGATCAGCGTTTGGAAGTGTTTGGCAACAAAGGAATGGCCCAGGCCGACAATAACTTTCCCACCAATCACAAACTGTACACAGAATCGGGTATGTCGGGCGATCTGCCTTTGCACTTTTTTCTGGAGAGGTATGATGCATCGTATGTTCAGGAGATGAAAGAATTTATTGACGCTCTGGTTTCCGGGAGCGAGATGCCGGTAGATGGGAATGACGGCTTGCTTTCAATAGCCATTGGTTTGGCAGCTAAAAAGTCGGTTGTTGAAGGCCGTTTGGTGAAACTGGATGAAATTTTGGCTTGAAAAAATGATTTGGAAAAAAGGAAATACAAAGGATTGTAAAAAGCGCTTCGCGGATTTCACCGTTATGAAATTTGTTTTTAGGCTCTTTGCTGTTTCCTTTTTTATTTATTCCTGCGGACGATCATCTGATGCCGAGTCTTTTATTTCTTCTTTTAAACAAATCGGAACTCAAGCTAAAGTTGTTGGGTTTACCAATCCCCTCGAGGTTAGCAGCGAGGGAGGGCATCTGCAGGGTGTGCAGATCATGCCAGATAAACAGCATCATTATGCGTTTGTTACCGGAAGTTGCAGCTTATATTCTTACTATGCTGTCATCAAACTGGACGAAACGAATGAAGTAATAGCGGTTCAAAAACTAATGGATAAACCGTATAAACATGCGGGTGGATTTCAGATTTTTCAAAATTACCTGGCCGTTGGTATCGAAGATAATGAGGCAAAGGACAAATCGAAGGTTTGTATTTATGCTATTTCAAATCCTGAAAATCCCCCGTTGGAGCCCATCGCGATGATTGAACGCAAAGGCAGTCCATTGCGTTCAACGGCCGGTTGTGTGGGAATGACCAAGCATCAGGATCAATTTTTGATCGTCGTTGCCGATTGGGATTCAAAGCACCTGGATTTTTACGCGTGCAAAAGCGAAAAGATTATCGAGGATGACTTTGACTTAGTCGGTTCCATTGATATCGAAAATCATTCGAGAGAAGGCTGGATAAATCCCAATTGGTGGGCGTATCAAAATATTAATCTCTTTTCGACCGGGAAGAACCAGCTTTTTCTAATTGGGTTGGGCCAAGATGAGCAGCCGGAGCATGTTGCAGATTTGTTCCGTTTAAGCGAAAGCGATTCCGGGAAGTTTAAGCTTACCAAGGTGGCTTCAAAAACGTTTAATTGTGAAAAAGGAGCAAGTTTTAAGGCTGGCGCTGGGGTTGAAATAGATGAAGAGGGGCGCTTAAGGATTGTTTCGTGTGCTTATACGATGCAAAATTATTCTTATTTAAATTATTTTGAAGCAATATCGAATTAGATCTGTAAAACAAGGAAACGATGACGATAAAAAAAATAGCTGTTTGGTGTGCAATTACGGCCCTTGCCGGATGTAGCGTTCAGGAACGGGAGTCTGTGCCTGTTTGGAATGCACACTCGCATAATGACTATGAGAATGAGCAGCCGCTGTTTGATGCCTTATCCCATCATTTTAAGAGTATCGAAGCCGATGTGTATGCCATTGGAGACTCTTTATTTGTAGCTCATGATCGGGATCAAATTAAGCCCGGAAGAACGCTTCGGCAGCTGTATCTTGAGCCTCTAAAAACAGAAATCAGAAACAATAACGGTTCAGTTTACGGCACGGGTGAAGAGGTCATTCTTTTTATTGACATTAAAGATGATGGTTTGAAAACCTATCAGTTGTTGCATGAAGTATTGCAAGATTATGAATCTGATTTGTCTGTATTTCATGGTGAAGAGAAAACAGAAGGGAGTTTGCTGGTGGTTGTTTCCGGAAATCGCCCATTTGAATATATGGAAGCTCAGGATGATCGATATGCATGCTATGATGGGCGTCTGAAAGATCTTGATTCGGACATCTCTCCCAACTTGATGCCAGTTGTAAGCGATAACTGGGCGAAGTATTTTGAGTGGAATGGCACGGGTGAGATGCCTGCGCCCGATAGACAAAAGTTGAACAACGTGGCCGCAAAAGCCAAAAGCCAAGGTTACCTACTTCGCTTTTGGAGTACCCCAAATGAAACCGCTGACGTAAGAGCCGCAGTTTGGAATGAATTGATGGAAGCTGGCGTTGGCTTAATCGGAACTGATCATTTGGAAGAATTGGATCAATTCTATGTGGCTAAAAACGAGTGATGTGTGATTTGGATTTTTAGTTTTTTTATCCGATCTTTTAAATAGCATAATAAAAGGGTCTGTTTCGCTTTTAATCAAATTTTAATTGAAGTGTGAACGCATTACAATGTTGACGGATTTGTCTGGTTGATTTAAATCCGTGTATTTGGTAATATTTTAGTATTAGCTAATGCTGCAATTGTTTAAACGAAATTGAATGTTTGACGACGATCAAAAAAGCATCGATTTTTTTTGGCATTCGTTCTTAAATGGTGATGACAAGAGTTTCTCGGTTATCTACCAGCAAAATATTAGCAGGCTGCTTCTGTATGGTTACAAGCTTTGTTCCGATCGGGATTTAGTTCACGACACGATTCATGATATCTTTTTAGATCTATTTTTAAACCAGCGGAAAAGATCGAAAGAAATTAAAAATCTGAAAGCCTATCTGTTTGTGTCTTTCCGAAATAGTTTAACGAAAAAAATAAAGAGACAAAGGAGGTTTGAGCCGATTAAAAAGGTTGACGAAAGCGAAAATCAATTTTTTAACTCCGAATATAAGTTGGAAGATCAACTTGCTGAATTTGAAATCGCGGATGATCTGAAAGAACGGTTAAATAAGGTTGTCAATCATTTACCTTCCAAGCAAAAAGAAATTGTCTACTTGAAGTTTGAAGAGGAATTGGAGTATGTTGAGATCGCAGCGGTCATGAAAATATCCGTTGAATCCTCTCGTAAACTCATGTGTAGAGCGTTGTTGTCGCTTCGAAAAGTGGTTGATATAGAGATTGTTCAGCTTCTTTGGTTTGCTTTTATGAAAAAAAGTTAATCAAGCATGTCCATGTTTTGTCATTTGGAAGCCCCTACTAATAAACGAAGAAGATTAAAATGGATCGATTTCTTCACTATATCGAAATAAAGGAATTTGTAAGATGGGTTTTACATCCGGATAAACAGCTGGATGAATTTTGGACTAACTACCTCGAAAATAATCCGGAAGAAGAGGAGACCATGAAACTGGCACGGTTGCTGGTAATGTCACTCAAATCAAAAAGAAAAAATGAAATTGGAAATGTTCCCACGGATCTGTTTGCTAGCATAGTTTCCCGCATTGAAGATCGAAAAAAACGATCAGCGCTGTTTCAAATTAGTTTTACTGTGTTGAAATACGCTGCGGTTGGGGTGCTTTTTTTTATGATGGGAATCGCCTTTTATAATAATCAAAAAGCAGATGGACTTAAAAATCTCTACCAACTGTTAGCCGAAACCCAGAGTAATAGCAGCCAGGTTCATCTTTTGTTGAGTGACGGCAACGATATTCGGGTCTCCGGGAAAGAATCTGCAATTGAATACTTGGATATTGAGCGTTTTGTTATTAATAGGCAAGATACGCTGACATCCGGTTCTGCTATGCATAAAAGTGCCGTCAATCAATTGATTGTACCTTATGGTAAAAATGCTTCTATCAAACTGCCTGACGGGACGATGGCTTATCTGAATGCTGGCTCCAGATTGGTTTATCCGTCTGTTTTTGGAGATGATCGCCGAGAAGTGTTTTTAATTGGAGAAGGCTTTTTTGAGGTGAATCACAATAAGAAAAAGCCTTTTCTGGTGAAGTCCGGCGATCAGGAAGTGGAGGTGCTGGGAACCAGATTTAATGTGTCTGCTTATCCTTCAGATGATTTTGTCGAAACGGTTTTAGTTGAAGGCAAAGTGAAGGTGAGAAAGAATGGAATTCATCTTTTTGAAAACGTATACACACTGAAACCTAACCAGCGAGCAGTCTACAACAAAAGACAATCAGAAATGAGAATAACTTCTGTTGATGTACAGAATTACATTTCGTGGCACGAAGGTTACCTGAATTTTGAAACCTCCGATCTCAACCGGATCATCAAAAAACTGGAACGTTACTATGATATTCAAATCATATTGGATGATCCCAGCTTAGGCGTAAAGACCATTTCCGGCAAATTGAAATTAATCAATGAGCCAAAATCAGTCTTGGACGTGTTAGCCATGACGGCTTCTCTTAATTTAATCAAACTCAAAGAATCAACCTATGCGCTAAAATAGAAAAACCGGTTGGTGCTACAACACCTCCCGGTTTTGAAATAGTTAAATCATAGTCATTAACTTAACTCGTTAAATTTATGAAAAAATCACGATTAAGGTACCTTTTCATGCGAAAAGGTATGGATCAAAAACTTAGGAAAATGAAACTAACTTTTCTATTTTCATTTTTGATTTTTACAGGAAGCTGGGCCAATTCCTTCTCTCAGGCATCCAAGCTTAGTTTAAATTTGAAGAATGTTACCGTTCAGGAACTCATTCAGCAAATTGAAGATCAAACAAAGTTCTATTTCTTGTATCAGGATGAAGTATTCCAGCAAGGTCAGCGAGTAACCATTCAGGTTGAAAATGAATCGCTGGAATCTATTCTGAAGCAATTCGAGGAACAAGCTTCCGTGAATGCGGAAGTAACAGATCATCAGATTGTACTCAGAGAACAAGGCGCAGACCTTAATAATTTTTTGCAGCAGCAAAGGCGAACAGTAAGCGGTGTTGTGGTTGGAAATGACGGTAATCCGATTCCAGGAGTTACAGTTGTTGTTATGGGGACATCGAGCGGAACCATTACCAATGAAGATGGTGAATTCAGGCTGGAAATTTCGGCTAATGCCGAAACCTTACAATTTTCCTTTGTTGGAATGATGACGCAGGAAGTTCCAGTGGCCGGGAAAAGTGAGTTTCAAATACGGATGACTGCTGAAACAATTGGTATTGGAGAAGTGGTGGCCATTGGATACGGAACCTTGAAGAAAAGTGACTTGACAGGAGCTGTTAGCTCAGTGAAGAGTGAAAATTTTAACCGAGGGGTGGTTAACTCTCCTGGTCAACTCTTGCAAGGTAAGGTGTCCGGGGTAAATATAACCTCATCGAGTGGTGCACCAGGAAGTGGACAACGAATCGTTATTCGTGGACAAGGAAGTATCCGGCAAGGAACTGGCCCTCTATTTGTTATTGATGGTTTTCCAGTGGGACTCGGAGGCACTGGCTCCGGCGATAGCCCGCTTAATTTCTTGAACCCTAATGATATTGAATCTATTGATGTGTTGAAGGATGCCTCAGCAACGGCAATTTATGGTTCTAGGGGAGCAAACGGTGTGATTCTGATTACCACTAAAAGCGGACAGGCAGGGATTAGTAAGATGACGATCAATTCAAATTTTGGGATCTCAAATTTGGCCAAAAAGATACCTGTTTTCAGCGCTGATGAATTTCGCAAACAGGTTGTGGCTGTTGGTGGAACCCTGGAAGACCGGGGTGGAAATACCGACTGGCAGGATGAATTAACCCGAACAGCCATCACCAACGATCAAAATTTGACGTTTCAGGGTGGAACGGATAGGCTGACTTACCGGGCGTCTCTTGGTTATTTAGATCAGGAAGGGATTATTTTAAATACCGGTTTGAAACGATACAGCGGAAGGGTGAATGCTACGCAAAAACTACTGGATGGCAGATTGAATATTGACTTTAACCTAAACACAACCATCGAGTCTGGTGAAAATGCGAATAGGGATCGATTGGTTTCAGAAATGCTGGATTTTAACCCGACTTATCCGGCACGGGATGCGAATGGAGAACTATCCAAATATCCGGATTTGATGAACCCGCTTATTGCTGCCGAACTGTATAAGGATTTTAGGGAAAGTCGACGGATTATCGTAAACGTTGCTCCTTCGTTTGAAATAATAAAAGACTTGGTGTATAAGCTCAACTTTGGCTATGAAAACCGGTCCAGCGAAACGGATGGTCAGCAAGCACCAAATACCGATCCGTTTGAGCAAGGTCGGTTAGATCAATATTTTTCGAATGGAACCAATACTTTGATCGAGAATTATTTGACTTACGCCATCACTTCAGGCGATCACGCGATTAACCTGCTGGCTGGTCATTCTTATCAAAAAACATTCGATCGTTGGAGGCATTGGAGTGTGGATATTTTTCCTGATAATGGAATTGAACCGCGATACAATCCAGGCTTAGGACAGGACATTGACTTGGTTGACAATCATCCGCAAGGGTGGACGCTGGAAAATGAGCTTCAATCCTTTTTTGGGCGTGTCAACTATACGCACAAAGACAGGTACATGGTTACTGCAACAGTTCGAGCTGATGGATCCTCCAAGTTTGGTGCAAACAATAAGTATGGAGTATTCCCGTCTTTTGCTGCCGGCTGGCGGATTTCAGAAGAGGATTTTATGGAGTCGTCGCGGATCAACAACTTAAAGCTGAGGGCTGGCTGGGGACAAACTGGTAACCAGGAAATTCCTTCTAAAATTACACAGGCCTTGTACACCACCAGGATATCGAATCAGGATAGTTACCCGCTTGATAATTCAGGTGATTATCCGGCAGGAACAACTTTCGTTCGCTTGGCCAACCCGGATATTCAGTGGGAGGTTTCAACCCAAACAAACATTGGGCTTGATTTTGGTTTGTTTGAAGGTGCACTATCCGGAACAATCGATTATTTTCATAAAGTTTCCAATAATATTTTGCTTGAGGTTGTTCCTCCTGATCCGATTCAGCCTGCAACAACCTATTGGACCAATGTAGAGGATATGAACATTACCAACGAGGGGTTAGAGATTGCGCTGGATTATCAATATCGGAATGAAGGCGGGTTTTCCTATTCGGTAGGTGGTAATATCTCATTTATCGATAATGTGGTTGAAGATTCACCTTTCACTATTCTGACAACAGGGAGTGCTTCCGGATCCGGGCTTACAGGTGCTACCGTCAATGGCTTGGTTAATGGTTATTCTATCGGGTCATTTTATATGAAGAAATTTATTGGCATTGGTTCGGATGGGCTATCTCAGTTTGAAGAACCGGCAGACCCGGCAAGTGATGACCGTATGGTTGTTGGAAGTGCCTTACCCGATGTGTTGTATAATTTCTATGCCAATTTAAGCTATAAGCGATTTGACCTCAGTATTAATTTCAACGGAGTGTCTGGCAACATGATTTACGATAATACGGCCACGAATAAATTTTATAAGGCGAAATTGGCTAATTCATTGAATGCAACTGATGCTGCTATTAAGTATCCTGAAGAAAGTATTATTAACTCGGCGTCTGTTTCTACCCGATACTTGAAAGATGGCTCGTTCCTTCGTTTAAATAACATGACGCTTGGCTATAATTTCAATACCGGCGCAATGGGTATTCGTAATTGGATTAGGGAAATGCGGTTGTCTCTCACCGGACAAAATCTATTTGTAATCACCGATTATGATGGTTTTGACCCTGAAGTAAACCAGGATCGTTCCATTGGTGGGATTCAATCCTTTGGAATTGATCTTAATGGATATCCCAAAGCCAGGACATTTGTTGTTGGTTTAAATGTATCATTTTAATTAATTAACTATGAAAACTAAAATGAAAAATACAATAAAATTTGCCCTGCTGGCATTTTCCATCCTGTTTAGCTGGAGTTGCACAGACCTGGAAGAGAAGATTCTGGACGAATCCTTATCGGGTGGGGCATTAGAAAGTGATTTGATAACAGGAACGGTGGCACCTGCCTATGGTATGCTGCCCGAATTTTACCGGCACACCAGGTATTTTGCAGTCCAGGAAATCTCCTCAGATGAAGCAATTCTGCCTTACCGAGGCGGACGTGACTGGGGTGACAATGGTATCTACATTGAATTGCACCAGCACACGTATACGTCTGTTCACAGTAATGTGCAACAGTGTTGGGATTACCTTACCATAATGATTTCGCGAACGGTAACAGCCATAAATGTTTTGACACCACTGGCCGAAACCGATGGAGAAGCGAAGGTGTTTTTAGCCGAAGTAAGAGGACTCCGGGCTTTCTATAGCATGCTCATGCTCGATCTTTGGGGCGTTGTTTTTCAAAAAGATGAAGCTGGAGAACTTTCTACGATTCTTCGTGGGAATGATGCAGTGGAATACATCCGAACGGAGTTTGAGGCTGTTGTAGGTGATTTAAGAACGGATGTTGGCCCTGGGCGATTGACTCAAGCTGCTGTCTGGAGCCTTTTGGCCCGCTTGCACTTAAATGCGGGCGTTTGGCGCGATCCTTATTCAACCAGCTTTGATTTTACTTCGGCGGACATGGATAAGGTTATTGAATATAGCAGTCGGGTGATCAGTGGAGGGCAATACGAATTATCTCCGGAATACTTTGCCATTTTTAATAACGATAATCATACCAATAAAGAATTGGTTTTTGCTGTCGATCAGCGTCCTGACCTGAATGGACATAACCGGATGTCTTACTTTTCCATGTCAGATAATTTCTATGGAAATCCGCTGTATCCAAGAGGGAATGGCACCGATGGCGCTGCTATAACATCCGATTTTTACCAGTCGTGGGTACAGGCTTACGAGGATGTCGATCCGGCTGAAGCGGATGCCCGCTTTTGGTGGGAGAGAATGGTTATCCCGGAAGATTCGTGCATTGCAGCTGAAGATTTTGAAGTGAACCGCGGAATCTATCGGGGGTTACAATATGGCTTGCAAAATACCGGTCGGCGCCTGCCGTTCATTCAATGTGACGATGGTCGGTATAAAATTGGAAAATTGCGCGATTGGCGTCGGGCGGAGGAAAATGCCTATGTGGATTTTATTGAGGAGATTAATTTCACTCCTGAAGGAAGCGACTATAATACTGGTTTTCGAGTTGAGAAATATCAATGGAGTAAGGAATCGGATAGTGGCCGAAATAAGGGAGAAGCAGACTTGGTCATTATGCGTTTGGCCGACTTATATATGATGCGAGCCGAAGCGAAATTGCGTAAAGGCGATGCTGCTGGTGCTTTGGCGGATGTCAACATTGTTCGGGCTTCCAGAACTGCTCGCCCTGACGTTACTCCTCCAGCTTTATCGGAAATAGATCTCGATATTCTCTTTCGTGAACGTGGGTTTGAATTTTACTGGGAACACCAACGTCGCACCGATATGATTCGTTTTGGGAAATATGAAGGTACTTGGACAGAAAAGACCAATAGTGATGTTAAACGACGTCTTTTCCCCATTCCGCAGTCGGCAATCGACGGAGCTTCGGATAGTCCGGGATACCTGGTTCAGAACGATGGTTATTAAACAATGAAATTCAGCCGGCTATTAGCTTGATCTGAAAATAGGTAATCCGGGAAAAAGGAATTCTTTCCCGGATTACTTTTTCACTGTTTTCGTTAATGATAAGAACCGAACTAAACCACATAGAACGATATACTGATGAGGAAAATGAAATTTTGGGTCGTACTTTTATTCTTCTTTATGCTCATTGCGGCTTGTCAGCCAGAGAAGTTGCCTACGCTTAAAATAGCAGCTTACAATGTTGAATACAGCAAAAATGCGACTGCCGGGGAAATAGGGAGAGCATTGAAATCGTTTGATTTTGATGTGGTTTGTTTTTCTGAAGCCCCTGGCGGAGACTGGACCCAAAAGGTTGGAGCAGCCTTGGGATTAAATTATTCGGCAGTAGGCGAATATTCCACTGCGGGGCATGAAGATAAGTATAAAACGATTGTTAGTGGAACGCCTTTATATGATTTGGAAGAGGTGCTCATGGCCGATACTTTGCATACGGCCACTAAAGCGAAAACCAGAATCAATCAAACCGAGATCTCAATTTACGCCGTCCATTTTCCTTTTGGCTGGCGAGACCAGGCTCACATTGATGAGACAAACAATAAAATCGCTACGTTTGTTAGCTATCTAAATGAAAGGCAGGAGCAAGATGTTTCCGTGGTAGCAGGTGATTTTAATTTTGTTCCTTCCAATGCTGATGACGAGAATCCGTATCATGAACTGTTCAGAAGTATTGGGCTGGATGTCAGCTGGAAAGCATTGGGGATTGACTGTACAACGCATAATACCTATGATGCGTTTAATGTCGAAGATCAAGGGAGTGGTGAAGTTATTGATCATATCATGTATAATCCCGCAAAAATGAAAGCTTTGGAAGGTGGAATCATTGAAATGGAAGTCCCCATGTCGGATCATAAGCCAGTTTGGACACTTTTGCAGATGAAGTAGTTTAACAAGTCAGCTCCTGATTTTTTTAATTTTTAACGGAGAATAAACCATGTTTCGAAAATTAATAACACTGTTTTCCTTTCTGTCAGTTCTTGTGTTGATGGCTTGTAGGCCCCAACAAATGTCCAATACCGCAGATATTCAGATCGCCTTTATGGCTGATGTGCATTTGTTGGATATATACGGCGAGTTTCAGGATAGCGAGTATGCAGGTGTTTATAATCCGGCTACCGGAAAATATACTTTGGCGCGAACAATGGAGTCGCAGCTACATTCCACTCGTCTGTTCAATGAAAACTATTTCGCTTTCTTGGCGGCTTTGGATGATGTTGTGAAACGGGGTGTTAAATTGGTGGTGCTTCCTGGTGATTTTAGTGACGACGGACAACCGGTCAACGTTCGGGGATTGAAGCGGATTTTGGATGATTATTCTGAAACGTATGGTATTCAGTTTATTGTCACTACAGGCAATCACGACCCTGTTCGGCCTTTTTCGATGGAAGCCGGAAAGCCCGACTTTTTAGGTGATGGAGGAAAGGAGCAGGCTATCATGAGTTCCACAAGCTTCTACAAAACCCAAAGTTCAGATGCGCTTCCAGCGGTGATCACTCGTGATATTCGTAACATGGGATACCATGAAGTTATTGAAGTTCTGAGTGATTTTGGATTTTTCCCTAAACAGGACGATTGGTATTGGGAGACGCCTTTTACAACCTATAGCTACGATGAATACCAGTTTGAGCAAGCAAATCAACAAGCTGCTCTTGAAAAACGTATGTATGCTATACCACCAACGAATACAACGATTCCTGATGTGAGTTATTTGGTGGAGCCAACCAAAGGTTTGTGGTTTTTAGCTCTTGATGCCAATGTGTATATTCCCAATGAAAAATCGGCAGCAGATCCGGAAAACCCATTGTATTACAACGGCGCAAGCAATGGATACGATAATGTGTTGACTCATAAAAAGCATTTAATTGATTGGGTGAAAAGGGTTGTCGCAGAGGCCGAAACAAGAGGTAAAACCTTGGTGGTTTTTAGTCATTATCCGATGATCGATTTTAATGATGATGCTTCAGCATCCATAGCTGAGCTTTTAGGTGAAGGGAAAATGCAGCTGCATCGTGTGCCTGAAGAAAATGTGGCCCAAATATTTGCTGATGCCGGTATTAAAGTTCATTTTGGCGGGCACATGCACATTAACGATACAGGTATCAGGAACTCTGACAAAGGGAATACTCTGGTGAATGTGCAAATTCCATCGTTGGCTGCTTACATTCCGGCCTACAAGTTATTAACGTTAAAGACCGATCGGGTGATGGAAGTTCAAACCATTGTTGTCGATTCGGTTCCAAGCTTTAAAGAGCTTTTTCCACTTTATGAAATGGAGCATGCCTATTTGGAAAAAGAGGCTTCCGAAAATGTATGGAATAACGAAATTTTGCGGTCAGAGAATTACAAGGCGTTTACAAGTTGGCATTTGAAGGAGTTGGTTCGATTACGATTTTTACCAAAGAATTGGCCAGAGGAATTGCGATCATTTTTATTGACTGCTTCCGGGAAAATGCTATTGGGTGATGCGGATTCGGCTGTGGTTAATGCACCGCAATTTCGGACCGACGAGTTTGAGCTCTTAACAGGTTTTGATCTGGTCTATGATTTTTACCGGCTTCGTAGTGCCGACCAATTAGCCATTAAGGATATTGGAGTCGATCGGATCGATCAATACCAGTTATTATTGGGGGCCTGGGAGCAGAACTTGTCCAATTCAAAACGAAATGATCAACTTAAATTGCTTGGTGAAATTTTCCAACATTTTTTGAATGGTGCTCCGGCCGATCACTTTAGTATTGATCTTCAGAATTCTAATTTGATTAACTTGAAGGGTGATTGAATGTCAGAAAGTTGGATGCCAGGGATGATAAGAAATAAGATTAATTTTTACTATATAATTTCTGCAAGGTTTTTCCCTAATTTGCTAATAACCTTGTAATTAAATCCCTTGAAATCACGAGTCTCATTCATGCTACCTGTTGATAGTCAGTGATTAATTCGTTTTTAAGGATTAACTAATTATATTTGTAATTACTACCTGCGAAAAAAATGCGTCGTGAACTAAAAATATAAATCTGATTTTTTATGTATATATTGTGAATTGTAAATAGTATCCTCAATTTTTTTATCTAAACTTGAAAAAACGAATAACTACAGCTTGGGCCTTGCTAATAAAAAATTGTTGAGTGAAGAAGAAGGATTTAAAGAGTTCTTTGAAGAACATTATCCTTCGCTTTGTATTTTTGCGAATCGCTATCTGCAGAATGAAGCGGTAAGTGCTGACATTGTGCAGGAAGCTTTTGTGTGTATATGGAGTAAAAGGGAGTGTATTCGAGGGGCTGCTGCTGCAAAATCATACTTGTATAAATATATAAAAAATCATTGCCTGAATTTCCTACGCGATCGCAAACGACATCAGGAAATCATAAAAGAACGAGTTGAATCGTTCGATTTTTATCGTGATATTTTAGTTGAGCGTGAGGTTTATGATATAATTTATCATGCGATTATAGATCTGAGTTTCCAACAACAACAAGTGATCGAATTGTCTCTTGATGGCCTATCTAACAAAGAAATCGCAGAGCAGCTTAATATAACTATAAATACAGTAAAAACCATCAAGCAAAGGGCTTTTAGAGCATTGCGAAAGGTATTAACTCCTTCCTTATTTGTTTTGCTGTGCATATTAGGTGAGAATTAAATTTATTATTTCTGTTTTCAAGTTTTAATTCTTTTGTTCTCTTTTTTGCACTATTCTAAAAAAAAAACATCTAAGTGTCATCCTATTTTAAGACTTAAGTGCTTTTATGTTGTAAGCACTTAAAGTTTGACAATGTCCAATACTGAATATGAGAAAATAGCATTATTGATTGCTAAAGAAATCAGCGATGAAATTAGTGATGAAGAGTTGCAGGAACTTAACAATTGGCGCAATAGAGCCGTTGCAAATAATTCTCTTTACTTAAAGTTGAAAAACTCACAAAATTATAAAAAATGGGTTTTAGAAAGGGAAAATGTAAAAGTTGAGAAGGGCTGGTTAAAAGTTCATGTAGAAATAAAGAAAAGGTCGCGAATGATCTTTTTGCAAAGGATTATTCGCGTCGCAGCAATATTAATCGTTCCTCTTTTTATTGGAGGAATCACATATGTTTATTTTGAAAGGCAAATTGCTGAAAATAGAATCAATCGACAGTATGCTCAAATAGAACCTGGTTCCTCAAAAGCAACCTTAACCTTGTTTAATGGCCGAAATGTTGTATTAGACTCTGCCAATACGATGTCGCTTACTGAAATTGATGGAACTACAATTGAAAAAAAGAAGGGTGAAATCAGTTATAGTAAATCGAAAGATAAAACAGGAGATGCAATGGTTTATAATACAATTAATGTTCCGATTGGAGGAGAATATCGACTGACTTTATCAGATGGAACAACAGTTTATCTTAATTCAATGACTACTTTAAAATATCCGGTTCAGTTTGGACAGATAAATCGGGAAGTTGAACTCATTGGAGAAGCTTATTTTGAAGTAGCAAGAAATACCGTAAAACCGTTTATTGTGAATACCAAAGAGATGAGATTAGAGGTTTTGGGTACTTCTTTTAATGTGAACGCCTACAAGGATTCAAAGAGCATAATAACCACCCTTGTGGAAGGGAAAGTAAAATTATCTCATAGTCAGAATGGGGCAAAAGAGCAGATTTTAAACCCCAATGAACAAGTTGTAATGGACAACCTTTCGGGTAACATTATAAGACGTAAGGTTGATGTAACCAATTACATAAGTTGGAAAGACGGACAGCTGGTCTTTCACGATATGGCACTTGAGGATATTATGGTTTTGTTGGCACGCTGGTATTCAGTCAAAGTGTTTTATATGAACCCCGAAGTTAAAAGCATAAGGTTTAGTGGCAGTTTGGATAGATATGATGAGATCAGACAGTTTATAGATATAATTGAAGCAACTCAAAAGGTTAAGGTAGAAATTAGTAATGGTGCCATTTTATTTGGCAAGAAGTAAATGAATAAAACAATTAAAAAAGACACTTAGAATTATGATGAAAAAAAGACAGGAAATGCGACCAACATTTCCTGCCTGGAGAATAAATATCCACTGCAAACGGGATACTGATAATTAAACATTCAAACTTATGAAAAAAAATGGAGTGATTCAAAAGGTTAAGGTAGAAATTAGTAATGGTGCCATTTTATTTGGCAAGAAGTAAATGAATAAAACAATTAAAAAAGACACTTAGAATTATGATGAAAAAAAGACAGAAAATGCGACCAACATTTCCTGCCTGGAGAATAAATATCCACTGCAAACGGGATACTGATAATTAAACATTCAAACTTATGAAAAAAAACGGTGTAATGAGCACTTTCCTTAAGTGGAAGGTGTTTCAATTTCTAATTATGATTAAAGTTATTTGGGTGATCATTTTGGCTTCAGTGCTTCAAGTTGCTGCAACAGAATCGTATTCACAGGCTACAAAGATTAGCCTTAGTATGAAAGATGCATCGCTGGAAGAAGTAATCTGGACAATGAAAAAAATGACAGAGTTCAATTTTTTTTATCAGAACGATGAGATTGAAGAAATTCAGGGGTTAAACATTGAGTTTAGCGATCAAACGGTTGGTGCTATTCTTGATGAGTGTTTGAAAAAAACTGGATTAACTTATGAGATTGTTCATAAGGCAGTTATTGTTCATAAAAGCACAGCCGAAAATGAACTGCCAAACTCATTGCTTGATCTTGAGCTAGATAATCTGCAAAAGAAAACAATCACAGGAAGAGTTACTGATATTAACGGGATGCCACTACCAGGGGCTACTATTACTATTGTCGGGACCACGCGTGGTGTCATCACAGATAGTGATGGAAGCTACTCTATGGAAGTCAACCCTTCGGACAAACTAGTCTTTTCCTTTATTGGAATGGAAAGTCAGATTGTGGATGCTGGCAATCAGGAAAAGATAAATGTGAAGCTGAAGGAAAAATCTGAAGAATTAGAGGATGTTACAGTAGTTGCTTTTGGGAAGCAAAAGAAGGAAAGCGTGCTGGCTTCTATTTCGACAATCGATGCAGACGAATTGAAAGTTCCGTCAAGTAACCTGACTACTGCTTTTGCCGGCCGAATCGCAGGATTGATTTCTTATCAGAGAACCGGAGAACCCGGAGAAGATAATGCTCAATTTTTTATTCGTGGTGTTACGAGTTTTGGTACAGGAAAAGTTGATCCATTAATATTGATTGATGGTGTGGAAATGACAACCGAAGATTTGTCTCGGCTGACAACGGATGATATTGCCAGTTTTTCAATTATGAAAGATGCTAATGCTACTGCGCTTTATGGTGCACGAGGTGCAAATGGTGTCGTATTGGTAACGACAAAAGAAGGACGGGAAGGTAGTGTTAAAGTGCAGTTTCGGGCAGAGGGGTCTTTTTCTTCTCCAACGGAAAGTATTCAATTGTCAGATCCTGTAACATTTATGAAATTGCATAATGAAGCAGTAAGAACAAGAACTCCTGGTTCTCGTCTACCTTATGATCAAAAGAAAATCAACTATACAGAAAGAGGTATTGATCCGATTTTATATCCAGCTGTTAATTGGCAGGATCTTTTGTTTGATCAGAATACTTTCAATCAACGTTACAATCTTAATATTAGTGGAGGAGGAAAAATTGCACGCTATTATATTGCAGCATCCTACTCAAATGACAATGGTATATTGAAAGTAGATGAACGCCAGAATTTTAACAATAATATTGAAATTAATAAATATTCATTGCGTTCAAATATCAATGTGAATTTAACCAATACAACTGAGGCCATAGTTCGTTTAAGCGGTGTCTTTGATGATTATCAGGGGCCATTATATGGAGGTACTAATATTTACAATCAGGCTGTTCTGGCAAATCCAGTGTACTTTTTACCTTACTATGAACCCGATTCAGCCAATATTTATACAAAGCATATTCTTTTTGGAAATACAGCATCGGGGGGGTATTTGAATCCTTATGCTGAAATGTTAAAGGGGTATAAATCAAACGATCGTTCTTCTATGTATGTTCAGTTTGAATTAAAGCAAAACCTTGATTTTTTAACTAAAGGTTTATCGGCTAGAGCTATGTTTAATATCAACCGATTTGCCCAACTTGAAGTAAGGAGACAGTATAGACCTTTTTATTATGCCCTTTCTTCAGCTACGTCGAATGATTATATGTTGACGGCTCTGAACTCTGATGATGGAACCGACTATCTTGATTATGTTCCAGGTGGCAGGGTAATGCAAAATACAATGTATTCCGAGTGGGCATTGCAATACAATAAAACAATTGCAGAAAGGCATACTGTCTCAGGTTTGTTAGTCGCAACAATACGTGAGCGAAAAAACAATACTTATAATACGCTACAGCTTTCTTTGCCTCACCGAAATATGGGATTGGCCGGTAGGGCTACATACAGTTATGACGATCGTTACTATTTTGAAGCCAACTTTGGATATAATGGTTCTGAAAGATTTGCAAAAAGTGAACGTTGGGGGTTCTTCCCTTCTGCTGGTTTGGGGTGGATAGTATCTAACGAGCCGTTTATGAAACCCTATGAAAGCTTCATTTCAAAATTAAAACTGAAAGCTACCTATGGTTTGGTGGGTAACGATGAAATAGGTAACAGCGCTGACAGGTTTTATTATCTTTCCGAATTGAATATGAGCAATGGTGGTAGAGGAATAGCTTTTGGTGACACTTACAGCTATTATCGTCCTGGTATTTCTATTTCTCGTTATGAAGATGATAATATTACCTGGGAAATTAGTCGAAAGAGTAATTATGGAATGGAACTGAATCTATGGAGCAGCCTCGAATTTCAGTTTGATTATTTTAAAGAAAAGAGAAGTAATATTCTACAGACAAGGGCAGATATTCCAACAACCATGGGCTTGCAAGCAACTCCTAAAGCAAATATCGGAGAAGCTATTGGTAGTGGTATAGAATTATCGATTGACTACAATAAGTCATTTACTCCAAATTTGTGGGCAGTAGCAAGAGGTAATTTTACATATGCTACGAGCAAATTTGAAATGTACGAAGAGCCTGATTATTCTGCCACTCCTTGGCGCTTACATAAGGGACAAAAATTATCACAAAGGTGGGGTTATATTGCCGAGCGTCTTTTCTTAGATGATGAGGAAGTAAAGAATTCTCCGATACAAACTTTTGGAGATTACGCGGCCGGAGA
The DNA here is from genome assembly GCF_052677165.1 of Sunxiuqinia sp. sy24. Taxonomy (NCBI): domain Bacteria; kingdom Pseudomonadati; phylum Bacteroidota; class Bacteroidia; order Marinilabiliales; family Prolixibacteraceae; genus Sunxiuqinia; species Sunxiuqinia sp. sy24. Next base: position 5,569 of record NZ_JBQYLH010000023.1, on the reverse strand, counting down.
TATAAAATATAAAGACATCAATAAAGACGGACGAATTGATGAAAACGATTTAGTACCTATCGGCTATCCGACTACACCTGAAATTATTTATGGTTTTGGACTCTCGTTAGGTTATAAAAGCATTGATATCTCTTGTTTTTTCCAGGGATCAGACCGTTCTTCGTTCTGGATCAATCCTGGTAATATTGCTCCTTTTGTTGAGGGGAACTCTTCTGGGACAACAAACCGGGCTTTGCTGGAAACAATTGCAGACAGCCACTGGTCGGAAGATAATCGGGACATTTATGCATTTTGGCCCAGGTTATCGGCAGAGTCAATTGGTAACAACGAGGTAACGAGTACATGGTGGATGAGAAACGGCTCATTTCTGCGTCTGAAAACAGCAGAAATAGGATATATCTTGCCCGCCCGGTTTGTCCAGAAATTACATTTGAAGAATGTTCGTTTCTATACTTCAGGGAGCAACCTTTTCCAAATGCGTAAGTTTAAGTTGTGGGATCCGGAACAAGCCGGGAATGCATTTAACTACCCACTTCAGAGGGTGATAAATATTGGCGTAAATGTTGAATTTTAATTGGCTAAGGAATTATGAAAAATCTGAATATTAAAATACTAAAGCTTTTCGCCATACTTTTGGGATCAGCGACCATATATAGTTGTTCCGATTATCTTGATGTAGTACCCGATGGTGTAGCTACACTGGATAATGCTTTCTCTAACAGGATTAATTCGGAAAAATTTCTATTTTCATGCTACAATATGCTTCCGAACCAGAATGATCCGTTTAGTTATCCAGGAAACGTCGGTGGTGATGAAATATGGTGGGATATTGACGTATCGAGTCTAAACGGCAGGAGTGGTTCGCGAATAGCGGTTAACGACCAAAATGCTTCAGATCCATTTCAGAACTATTGGGATGGCCGTAGAGATGGCAGAAACCTGTGGGTTGGTATCAGGGACTGTAATATTTTTCTGGAGAACATTGAAAAAGTACCTGACCTGGAAGCATGGGAGCGTGTTCGATGGGTATCGGAGGTTAAGTTTATAAAGGCTTATTTGCACTATTTTCTTTTGCAATTGTACGGACCAATTCCAATCGTGGACGAAAACTTACAGGTTGATGCTGATCCTGCTGTAGTTCGCGTATACAGAGAACCTGCAGATTCGGTTATTAGCTACGTAGTAAGGTTGATCGATGAATCAATGGAAAATCTTCCCGATCAGATCGAGGAAACAACAACCGAAATGGGAAGAATAACCAAACCAATTGCAGCATCCGTTAAGGCTAAAGTGCTAGTTTGGGGAGCAAGTCCGTTACTCAATGGGAACTCATTTTATTCAAACTTTAAAGATAACAGAGGTGTACAGTTGATTTCAACGGTGGAAGACAAAACCAAATGGAACAAAGCGCTGGATGCCATTGTGGAAGCAATCAATATCTCTGAAGAAAATGGTCACTCTCTTTTCCATTTTCAGCGTGGTTTTGAAACAATGTCGGATGCTACATTGCTGAAGTATACGTTAAGGGGGGCAGTATGTGAGAGACCCGTTGACAACCCTGAAATTATCTGGGCACATACCGCTTACAACAATGCCAATCAGTTTCAGAATTATTGCACTCCGGCTTTTTTCTCAAATGAAGGTGGTGGAATTCAGGAGTTAAGTGCGACGTTAAAAATTGCCGAACAGTATTATACAAATCATGGTATTCCAATTGATGAGGATCCTTCCTGGAACTTTGCTCAACGTTACGAAACCAGAAAAGACACCGGTTCATTTCATCAATATTACATTAGTAAAGGCGAAACCACAGCAAACCTGAACTATTTTCGGGAACCTCGATTTTATGCACATCTGGCTTTTGATCGTAGTTTATATGAGGCCTTGGCGCAATCCGAAGATGAGGCAATTGTTATCAAAAATAAAAGTGGAGAATCTCAGGGGCTCGTATTATCTAATCATCATATTATAACCGGATATTTCATTAAAAAGCTGGTTAGCTTTAGATCTGCAACAACAACATCATCCCCAAGCCCTTGGAGATTCTCAATCCCTCTTATTAGGCTAAGCGATCTTTACCTGTTACGGGCAGAAGCATTGAACGAAATAAAAGATGCGCCGGATAATGAAGTTTACGAATGGGTGGATGCAGTTAGAACCAGAGCCGGTTTGGCCGGAGTTGTTGATTCCTGGCAAAAGTATTCTTCCGTTCCAGCAAAACCTACTACAAAAGAAGGTATGCGCGATATTATTAAAAGAGAAAGGATGATTGAATTGGCCTTCGAAGGCCAACGTTTCTTTGATCTTCGTCGTTGGAAGGATGCTATGACATACATGAATCAACCAGCTCGGGGATGGGATTTTCAAGGTGTAAAACTGGATGAATATTACCAGGTTGTTACGTATTTCAAAAATCGAAATTATACAACCAAAGACTATTTGTGGCCACTTTACACCAATACGATTATTAAAAACTCTAACCTGGTTCAGAACCCGGGTTGGTGATTTATATCAAAATGAAACAACTTATAGATATGAAGCAAATAACTATAACTATTAGAAAAATGTTATTTTGCATAAAACTCCTCGGAGTTATTGCAATAATGATTACGTTAATTGTCTCTTGTGACGAGGAAAAAGTTGGACAATATCCTATAGAGGGTGTTGCTCCGGCGGCTGTCTCCAATGTTCAGACAGAAGCCTTACCGGGTGGAGCCAAAATAACTTACGATCTTCCAGATGAAACGGATATATCTTATGTAATTTGTGAATATTCGTTTGCAGGGGAGCAAAAGATTGCTCGTTCATCGGTGTACAGTAATTTCATAACCATTGAAGGTTTAGGAGAAATAGCACCCTGCGAATACACTATTTATTTAGTGGATCACAACGGGAACAGATCGGAGCCTTATACGGGGTCTTTTACTCCATTGGAGCCTCCTTATCAGACGATATTCAAAACGATAACAATGGAACCTGATTTTGGAGGTGTAGTAATTCGTTGGCAAAATGAAACAAACGCCCTGATAGGTGCATTTTTATATGCACTGAATGATTCGAGCGAATGGGAAGAATATGACCTAGTGTTCTCTACATTATTAGAAGAGAAGAGATCTATCAGGGGCTACAATACAGATGAGCGTAAGTTCGGGGTTAGTTTGATAGATCAATATGGGAACAGAACCGACACTGTTATTTCCATCGAGGTTCCGTTATACGAAAGAGAATTAAATAAGGACTATTTTTCTAACGGACATCTATTAGGGGATAATAATACGGTTCGTCAAGGTAGGCCAATCGAGAATATATGGGATGGGGACTTAAATGTTATCTGGCATACAGATCCAAGTGCTGGATTTATTCCACCACAGACCTTTACGATTGACCTGGGTGTACAGGCAAAGTTGAGCAGGGGGGTGATATGGAACAGGCAGGATGGTTATATTTTTTCTCAACACAATGTTCGTTATTTTGAAGTGTGGGGAGCAAAGGAATTGAGTCATGACTTTAACGATACTTATTGGGAGGGAAATGAATGGCAGAATCAGTGGACCTTACTAGGTGATTTTGAAGAGATTAAGCCATCCGGGCTTCCGTTGAACAAATCTAATGATGAGGATGCTGTAGCAAGTGCAAATGGAAGTGAGTTTATATTTGAATCGGGCGTTGGTGAAATGCGCTACCTGCGTTTTGTTGTAAAAGAAACCTGGGCCAGAACAGCTACTTTGCATATTGCTGAGGTATCGATATTTGGTGATGATGGAGTAAGAGATGAATAAATTAAATTAGTAATTTGAAAGATATGAATAAAAATATAGGACTATTTGTAGTCACAGTTATCCGAAAAAGCTTTCTGATTATTTTTTCCTCTATTATGTTGTTTTCAATGATAAGATGCGATGATATGAACAGCATCCACGAAAAATACTATGATTGGGGAGAAGACATTTATACCGGTGTTGTTGATTCATTGAAATCATTTTCCGGATATGAAAAAGTAAAATTCAATTGGGAAGTTAATGCAGATCCAAGGATCACAAAATCTGTGATTTTTTGGAATAGTCGTGCTGACTCTATCGTTGTTGATGTAAACCGAACACAAAGTGGTAGACTTCCGATGACATACGATATTAACAGCATTGAAGAGGGGAACTACGTTTTTGAGTTTATTACACGAGATAATGAAGGCCATTTCTCTTTACCTACTGAAATTGTTGTAGAAGTATATGGTGACTCATACATTGAGTCATTGAAGAACAGAAGCATTGCGTCTATTGCTAAACAAGCGGATGGGAGTATGCTTATTGAATGGGATGATATTGCCAGTACTACCGTTCAGTATGTTGCTGTAAATTACAGCGTTGGAGGTGTAGCGCAATCTGTTCGGGTTGAAAATGACGATACGGAAACAGTCTTAACCGGTTTGGAAACTGGAGATATAATTCATGTGGTAACAACTCACCTTCCTACCGAAGATGCCCTGGAAACATTGGATGCTTTACCTAAAGAGTACACAATGCCTAAGTTTGAGAGAGAAATTAACAAAGCAAATTTTTCAATTGTTGTTTTAGCCGGCGATAATACAACTGTTAATAAATCTCGCGATCTGGCAAGAATTTGGGATGGAGGTTCAAGAAATCCGCAGGTTTTGCATACTATAGAGAATGCTGCGGGATTTGATTTCCCTCACTTTTTTACTTTTGACATGGGCGTATTGGCAGAGTTAAGCAGATTCCATCTGTGGCCAAGAACAGATAATAGCCCTTTTACTGGCCATAGTCCAAGGTATTTTGAAATTTGGGGAGTTGATCAGTTGAAAATGCCAGTCGACGATGAGGGATATTGGAAATCAGATGACTGGAAAGCTGACTGGAAGATGTTAGGCGATCATGAAATTATAAAACCTGAAACATCGAGTGAGCAGTCCGCAGAGTGGAACGCTGGATGGGAATATGATGTTGATGACAATATTGAACGTGTTCGTTATATACGATTGGTAATTAAGAATTCAAATTGGCAAAATTCAAATTGTGTTAATATTGGCGAAATAACTCTTTGGGGAGATGATATATAATAGTATTGTTTTTTAATCAAACTTTCACTGGCATCAGTATATTGTCAGTGAAAGTTTTTGTTCGAATAGGTCATTGAGCTAGAATTGAGTCTGGTATAAGATTTTTGTTTGCCGGAAGGTATTATTTTATCTTCTTAAAATGCATAAGCGCAGTTAGCCAGTAGATTGGATATGCAACAAAAAATTGTACGGCTAGTTAAGAGTTACGCTGCTATTCTTTGATTATTATTTAGTTGTTCAAATTCGTTTATTGTTTTGTACTCTAAAGCCGAATGCCTTCTTCGTTTGTTATACCAGATCTCGATTCAGCGGAATAAGGTTAATTTGGCGTGTTTCACCCGGATGTATGCTACCTTTTCCATACGCTACAGGGATTGCCCAAATTACCTGTTGTCGGAAAGGGACTGGTTAAAAGCTTGTAAGCATTCGCTGAACCCCGTGTTTTAAATCTTTTTGCGGGTCTATACATTTGTTGGTTTGATTTTAAAGACAAAC
>NZ_JBQYLH010000022.1:43407-84917 GCF_052677165.1 Sunxiuqinia sp. sy24 | reverse complement strand
TTCAACTTAATGAGCCGAATCTCAGATTCGAACTGAGGACCCCGAGATTACAAATCACGTGCTCTGGCCAACTGAGCTAATTCGGCAAAGTGGGTAAGCTACCTGTGTCGCACCGCTACGACCACCTACCCTTGCTGCCTTCCGACCCTGGGGGGATTCAGTAGGAGCTGGTCGCACAGGACTTACCCGGCGACAAAAGTAGAAAAAATTGTATTCCCCGCAAACGAAATTTGCGTTTTGACGCATTTTATCGAAAAACAAAAAAAAATAGGTTCTCAAAATGAATTGACAACCTATAAGTTGAGCGAGAGACGAGATTCAAACTCGCGACCCTTAGTTTGGAAGGTTAATGCTCTATCAACTAAGCTACTCCCGCAAATACTGAAATTTTAAATTCTATGTTTCAAATTCCAAGGCTTGGATTTTGATTTTTGTGATCTGAAATTTCACTTATTGTCGGGAGAGCAGAACTCACAAACATGCAGCGTCATTACATTTAAAGAAAACCACCACCACTATGAACCTTTACGACTGAATATTAAAAGAACTATGTCGATATTTTACAGTTTCTAATATTTCATAACTTTTCAATAGATTTAACAAATGCCGGGATATTTCATACTTTTACTACAGGATTTTAAATAGATCACCATGGTAGCAAAAGTCAAATTTTTAATATTCCGACGAAAAAAAGGAGGGCAAGGAAGCCGAACCACTCAAGAAGAAAATAAAAAGGAAAGAAGAGGTAACCCTTTTAGCCAGACTTTCCAATGGCAGACAGTTTGATATTAATGCAAAACCCGCAAAACAAATTAACCCAAAACTTTGGAATAATAAATCTGTAACAGTTCTGAATATTAGTGGTTTTGCCAAGCGAGATGAATTTCAAAAGGACTTAATAAAACTGAGACGGCATATCTTAGATGAATTTGACGAAACAGGCTAACCGTTTTTATGCCAGAGGGGTTTTCGACAGAGAATGGGGATGCCTTTAAGATTGGGTTATAACAGAGACCTGCTTTGTGAATAATACCAAACAACAAGTAAATACAATAGATTATGAAATTTATTATTAGTGCCTGTCTTATTTTAGCAATAACTACTGCAATTCAGGCAAAACAAAAGGCAAAAGAGAATAAGCAAACTAACTTCATCATCATATTCACCGACGATCAGGGGTATGGTGATGTGGGCTGCTTCGGTGCAAAAGGTTTTGAGACACCGAATCTTGACCGGATGGCAGATGAAGGGACACATTTTTCCAATTTTTACGTGGCTGCAACTGTATGTACTCCATCGCGTGCATCGTTAATGACCGGATGTTACCCAAAACGGCTTGGGCTTCATGATGGTGTTCTTTCTCCTTTTTCCGAAACCGGACTTAATCCTGCAGAAACAATACTCCCTGAAGTATTGAAACCGCAAGGATATCAAACGGCATTGATCGGGAAATGGCATTTGGGACATAAGAAGAAATTTATGCCCAATAATCAAGGCTTCGACTATTTTTATGGAGTGCCCTACTCAAACGATATGGATAATTATTTTTATAAGCACAATAACTTCCAATCTCCACCATTACCTGTTTATGAAAATACAAAACTGGTAGAGAATGGAACCGATCAGGATTATTTAACCAAAAAGTGGACTGATGCTGCGGTGAAATATATTAAAGATAAAAAAGATGAGCCTTTCTTTCTCTATCTGGCTCATAACATGCCACATACTCCATGGCACGCTTCGCCAAACTACAGAGGAACAAGTGAGCTTGGCTTATATGGCGATGTGATTCATGAAATCGACTGGAGTGTTGGAGAGATACTCAATATATTAAAAGAAACAGGATTGGATAAAAATACAATTGTTCTGTTTACATCAGACAATGGACCTGCTACATGGCATAAGAATGGAGGCTCGGCAGGACCTTTGCGTGGGGCAAAAGCCACAACCTGGGAAGGTGGACAACGTGTTCCTTTTATTGCATGGGCTCCGGGGCAGATCCCGGCAGGAGAGGTTTGTGATGAGGTGGTTACATCAATGGACATTCTTCCTACTTTTGCAAAAATTGCGGGAAGTAAATTGCCCACATCTAAAATTGATGGTAATGATTTTAGCAAATTATTATTCAATCCGAAAAAGAAAAGAAAATCTGTAAAACCTTTTTACTACTATGCACGAAATGGAAAAGTTGAAGCCATAAGAGTTGGCGATTGGAAAATGCATATAGCAAAAGTAAGAGGCTGGGATAAAAAAGATGGAGAATTTGAGCTAAAACTTTATAACCTGACGGATGATGTGGGAGAAAAAAATAATGTAGCTGATTTTTATCCAAAAGTAGTAAAGAAATTAAGCTTAATGATCACGAAATTTGATCAGAAACTGAACGAAGAGGCGCGACCTGTTGGGACATTATAGTATTCAATAGAAGGTTTATGAGTTAGGGCAGGCACTGAAGAACTGCGCAGCAAATAATGTCAAATACTATTTCTTTATAAAATAATGATAATACATAGAGTTAGCTAACAAATGAGAAGACATATTTTAATTATGTTGCTTGTTTTTTCAACTTTATTATTCTCGTGTGTAGGGAAGAAAAAGAAAGAAGAAAAACGAGCAACAAAGGAAACAAGTAAGGAGCTGGATTTAAGTAAATTAATTATGCCTGTTCCTTCTTATTCCGTACTTAAAGATCCTAATTATTACATATGGGGAGCTTCCATGGTTCAGGGAGAAGATCAACGTTACCACCTTTTTTATTCCAGATGGCCCAAATCAACGGGGTTTGGAGGCTGGTTAGATCATTCGGTTATAGCTTATGCTACTGCAGATTCTCCTGGAGGACCGTACACTCACGAGAAAGTAATTTTGGATGGATTTGGAAAAGGACATTGGAACGAACAAAGTGCTCACAATCCGCACATAAATAAATTCGGAAATAAATATTACCTCTATTTTATCTCTCATGTAAATGATGATTTTGGAAAAAAAAATGAAACTGAAAATCATCGTTGGGGGCAAAGGATAGGCGTTGCTGTTGCCGATAAACCTACAGGGCCTTGGAAGGTGTCAGAGAAACCATTAATTGATTATCAGGAAGGGAAAGGAGCGGAAGGCTATATGGTAAATCCAAGTGTTTGCAAGAATACAGACGGCTCCTATCTTATGATCTTTAAAACACGCTCAAATATACCCGAGTTTGAGAAGCGGATGATACAATGCACTGCCACATCGCCGAATCCTGATGGGCCATTTGTTATTTCAGAAAAACCAATTCTAACAGAAAAAGAAGCAGAAGATCCGTTTCTGTGGTTCCAGAATGGAAAATACTATGCTGTGCTCGACGACCAGCGAGGTCTTTATACGGGGTCACATGGGCTGGCACTGTTTTCATCTGCAGATGGTCAGGTATGGGATGTTGCTAAAACACCTAATGTTATGAAACCGGTATTAATCTGGGAAGACGGAAGCCGCAGCAAGTTAAGGTTTCTGGAAAGACCCCAGATCTGGCTGGATAAGAATGGGAATCCGGCAATGTTGTTTTGTGCAGCTATGCTAAAAGAAAGTAAAGACAGTATAAACCTTCCTTTTAATGTACATATCCCTATAAAACATTATTAGAGTATGAAATTTATTTAGTCAACAGTCTTTTGAAGTTGTAAAATGAAAAACAAAAGATGATAAAAATAGCTTTTCTTATGCTATTACTAAATCCCATCTTTTTTTGTACTCAAAAAAGGGAGGTTAATACTCAATTTCGTTGAGCATAGAACACAAATGCTTTGGACGAAAGCTTCAATGCAAAACTAAAAGCATTCAGGGCAGCTCTTAGAGGAGTGAGCGATATTAAATACTTTCTTTTTAGAGTAGCTAAAATTTTTGCTTGAAAAATGGAAATCCACCGGATTTTACGGGTGAGCCGTCCTTCGTGGTCCCCATTTTGTCGAAAAACAAAAAAAAGGTTGTCAAAATGAATTGACAACCTTTAAGTTGAGCGGGAGACGAGATTCAAACTCGCGACCCTTAGCTTGGAAGGCTAATGCTCTATCAGCTGAGCTACTCCCGCAATACTAAAATTTCAAATTCCATGTTTCAACGTCCAAGAGTTTGGAATGTGATTCTTGCGACTTGAAATTTCACTTGTTGTGGGGAGAGCAGGATTCGAACCTACGAAGTCATAAGACAGCAGATTTACAGTCTGCCCCAGTTGGCCACTTTGGTATCTCCCCAAACTATTGTTAGAACGTTGTTATTTTTAGTTTCCAGTTCAAGTTTGTTGTACTTTCAACTTAATGAGCCGAATCTCAGATTCGAACTGAGGACCCCGAGATTACAAATCACGTGCTCTGGCCAACTGAGCTAATTCGGCAACGGCCGCAAATAAATTTGCTTAAAGTCGTTTTTTGTCTAAAAAACAAAAAAGAAGGTTGTCAAAATAAATTGACAACCCGTGACTTGAGCGGGAGACGAGATTCAAACTCGCGACCCTTAGCTTGGAAGGCTAATGCTCTATCAGCTGAGCTACTCCCGCAATACTAAAATTTCAAGTTCCATGTTTCAACGTCCAAGAGTTTGGAATGTGATTCTTGCGACTTGAAATTTCACATGTTGTGGGGAGAGCAGGATTCGAACCTACGAAGTCATGAGACAGCAGATTTACAGTCTGCCCCAGTTGGCCACTTTGGTATCTCCCCAAACTTATTGTTAGAACGTTGTTGCTTTTAGTTTCAAGTTCAAGCTTGTTGAACTTGAAACTTGATGAGCCGAATCTCAGATTCGAACTGAGGACCCCGAGATTACAAATCACGTGCTCTGGCCAACTGAGCTAATTCGGCAAAGTGGGTAAGCTACCTGTGTCGCACCGCTACGACCACCTACCCTTGCTGCCTTCCGACCCTGGGGGGATTCAGTAGGAGCTGGTCGCACAGGACTTACCCGGCGACAAAAGTAGAAAAAAATGTATTCCCGGCAAACGAAAGTCGCGCTCAGAGGGATCTTTTTTTTGTTCGATTTTCTAACCAATTATTGATCAGCTATATGTTTTGGAAAAAAATCTGAATAATTTGTTTAAACAAAACAAGGGCATTGTAAAGTGTACTTCTGAAAAATCCAATATATTTGTCTGGTACCAATAAATCACATTAATCATGGAAGAAAAATCGACCTTTTGGAAATCGGCAATGACCTATGGTATTTACCTGGCTGTTGCAATAATTTTTTACAATGTCATCCTTTATGTTACTGGTGAAAATATGAATACAAGCCTGGGGCTGGTTACCTGGGGTATTATGGCTGTCGGCATCTTCTTGTGTCAAAAAGGATACCGAGATAAGGAATTGAACGGATACATTGAGTACAGCAAAGCGCTTGGTTTTGGAGTTTCTGTCATGCTGTTTGCAGGTGTTTTAAATGCCCTTTACTCGGTTATTATAATGAAAATTGACCCGACCATCATGGAGCAAGTTCGTATTTTACAGGAAGAAGCCATGATGAAGCAAGGTTTATCTGATGAGCAGATTGAAATGGCAGGAGAGATGATGTCAAAGATGCAAAGCCCCTTGATCATTGTGCTTTCAAGTTTGCTAACCTTTGCTTTCATCGGATTTGTTATATCTTTGGTCACTTCCATATTTGTAAAAAGAAGAAATGAAAACGCTTTTGATGAAGCGATGGGCGAAGTTAAATCTGAAGACTGATAACATATGAATATTTCCGTAGTTATTCCTCTATTTAATGAAGAAGAATCGTTGCCGGAGTTGGCTCTCTGGATTAAACGGGTAATGGCTGACAATCAGTTTAGCTATGAAATCATCTTTGTAGATGATGGTAGTAATGATTTTTCATGGAAGGTTATTCAGGATTTGCATAAGGAAAATCCGCAAATCAAAGGTATTAAGTTTAGGAGGAACTACGGAAAATCAGCGGCTTTGTATGCTGGGTTTGCCGATGCTTCGGGCGATGTGGTTATTACCATGGATGCAGATCTTCAGGATAATCCGGAAGAAATTCCGGAGATGTACCGGATGGTGGTCGATGAAAGCTACGATTTGGTTTCGGGCTGGAAAAAGAAACGGTATGATCCGGTTTTATCAAAAAATATTCCCAGTAAATTTTACAATTGGATTGCCCGTCAGGCAACGGGGATCAAGATTCATGATTTCAATTGTGGCTTGAAAGCCTACCGGAGTCAAGTTGTTAAGTCGATTGAAGTGTATGGTGAAATGCACCGTTACATTCCCATTTTAGCCAAATGGGCCGGTTTTAGAAAGATTGGTGAAAAAGTAGTGAAGCACCAGGAGCGAAAATATGGAATAACCAAATTTGGTATTGAACGGTTTATTCGCGGGCCGCTTGATCTACTTTCTGTGATTTTTATTTCGCGCTTTAGTAAAAAGCCGATGCACTTCTTCGGAGTACTGGGGTCACTGGTCTTTCTGATTGGTTTCATTGCCACCATTACGGTGGGAGTGAATAAATTGATGGCACTCTCTGATCATGTTGCAGCACCACGTGTGACCGATACACCTTATTTTTATCTGGCTCTGACTGCTATGATTATCGGAACTCAGCTGTTTTTAGCCGGCTTTATTGGAGAACTGGTGTCGCGCAATGCCTCGGAACGAAACAAGTACTTGGTAGAAGAAAAGCTGGACTAAGAATGTATAGCCTTCGCTCGTTGGGAGTTCATTTTTTCAAATGGGTAAAAAAACTAATTGTGTTTACGCTCGTATTTCTCTAATTGCCGTGCGGCTTTTTTGCTGTTAATCGAGTATTGATTTAGAAACTGAAAAGCTTTGCGGGCGATAAATTGATTTTCGTGGTTGAGTAGGTTGGCGATAATCTTTTCACTTTCTACATTCGTTGTTTGGTGAGTGGCAAACAGGTCCAGCACATTTTTAATCATGGAACCATTCATTAGTGGTAGCATTTCGGCCAAGGGCAACTCGATGGACGAAGCCAGAAAAGGCGCTTCTTCTAACTTGCTGATGATTTTTCGTTGCTTAAAGAAAGAACTATTTTCAAAATCAATGAATAGTTTTTGTTGGTTTTGTTCATTTGCCAGCAGCGCAGGAGGAATACTTTCAATGGCCTTGCTTGATATCCGAAATTCCTTATTCGCGATCAGGTCGAAAAGTTTATGCTGCAACGCTTCGGTCCATTCCAGGTCGGATGGAATGTTTTCCAGTCCCCAGATGACATCGCTATTGTTTGAGCTGCTGAGGATTTTGGTTACTAAATCAGGCTGAAGATTTTTTTGAGTATATGCTTCGATCTTTTGTTGCGGCTTACCATGCACAATATGCCAAATCGTATAGGTAGTATAAACGGCATCTTCAACAATATAGTCCTTTACTCCGGCTATGGTGGCGGCACTTACTCCATCCACTTCTTCGTTATCAATCATCGGTACCAATTCTTCTATGCGGTAATTGGCCAGGCTGGAATAAGGATCGGCCAACAGTGCATGCAATTGCTTATAGTCCTCGGGCTTGAAAGGATCGTGCTCGGTTTTACTCAGAAATTCACCCTTGGGGAGTTTAAATCCCAAGTAGCGCCCCGTAACCGACCAATATAAGGTGATATCCAGTAAACGACATTCCCTATCGATACAAACACCAGTCTGGATATTCCGATAATAGGAGTGAATCAGCTTGTCTTCATCTTTGATAATAAACAGGGTGTCATTGGGGATCGTATCGTTGAAATCAACTAATTCATAAGTGAATACTGTTTTTTTTGCCTGGAACGTAGGCGAATGGAAATATTCAAGCGTTTCAGGTTTTTTCCCAGATAGGGAGAAAAGGGCGCTAAATAATAGTATATATAGAATGCGGCTCATGCTTTTTTTGATTGTTCTGAATAACAACGAAAGCTGACTCGATTTGTTTATGCAAAAGTACTAAATGAACTAAAAACAGACTTTCAGCTCCTTTAAGAAATTGTAAAAAGTGGGTTTCAGTGAAACGATAACGAATAAGCTGCCTTATTTACCGGTAGTTTTGTACAATGAATAAGCAAGCATACAATAATGTCCCGTTTAGTCCGGCTAAATCACCTGTTTTTTATGGGTGGTTTGTTGTGTTATTCGGAACCTTGGGGATTATTATGAGCGTGCCAGGGCAAACTGTGGGCGTATCAACTTTTACAGATCATTTGATTGAGGCACTTCGCTTTAGCCGAAATGAGTTGAGTACTGCTTATTTGCTCGGAACCATTGCGAGTTCGTTTATGCTTACCCGTGCTGGGAAAGTGTATGATAAGATTGGCGCGAGGTGGTTGGGTGCAATCATTACGATTGCTATGGGCTTTGTATTGATTTATTTGAGCCAGGTCGACCGCATTGCTTTTGGTTTGGGAAACCTGCTGAGCATGGATTCGGTGCAGTTTTACCTGAGCTTTTTTCTGGTTATGACTGGTTTTTTCCTACTGCGGTTTACCGGGCAAGGTGTGCTGACGATGGTTTCGCGCAACATGATGATGAAGTGGTTTAACCGGAAGCGGGGGCTGACTAATGGGATTAGTAGCGTGTTTGTGTCACTCGGATTTGCTGTTGCACCACTTATTTTCGATTATTTGATTGAAAGCTATAGCTGGCGGTGGGCTTGGATCTTGCTGGCTTTGGTTGCTGGCTTCGGGTTCAGTATTGTGGCTCTCATTTTTTTTCGTGATAATCCGGAGGATTGTGGGCTGGAGCAGGATGGTGACAGTGCAGAGCGAATAGAGGAACAACAACGGGTGATGCATAAAGCGGAGAAGCAATTTACACTTAAAGAAGCTCAGCGATCGTTTCCCTTCTGGGTGCTGGTTGTGGCTTTGTCCATGCAGGCACTTTACATTACCGGATTCACGTTTAATCTGGTGTCTATTTTCGAATCGGCTAATATGAATAAAACCATTGCTTTGGCCGTTTTTGTGCCTACGGCCGCTATTTCTGTTTTCATTTCTATGGCCGGAGGGTGGCTAAGTGACCACATCAAAATGAAGTATTTACTGTTGGTTTTTTTGTTCGGACAGATGGTTTCCATGATTAGCCTTTCGTGTTTATCTCCGGGCTTGCCATATTTCTTTTTAATTATCGGAAATGGAATTGTTGGCGGTTTGTTCAGCGTGTTGTCATCGGTAGTCTGGCCTCGTTTTTATGGGCGTAAGCATTTGGGAGCAATCAGCGGATTTGCCATGAGTGCCTTGGTTTTTTTTAGTGCGATGGGGCCCTTGCTGTTCAGCTTTTCATTTACCAAATTAGGTTCTTATTCCTGGGCGGCTTATTGGTGTCTGACTATTGTCTCCATCAATTTTGTAGCGGCATTTAAGGCTGAAAATCCGCAGGAGAAATTGGCAGGTAAATAGTCTGTTTCTCAGCTGAAATTTTATCTTTGTTGGAACAACCAACAAAACCTAAATCATGAGAAATACTTTTCTGGCTGTCTTTACCTTAACAGCCTTGCTGCTGGTTTCTGCTTGTCAGAAAAAAAATCAGGGTGAATGGGTCTCCTTATTTAATGGTGAAAACCTGGAAGGCTGGGAAGCCATGGAGCATCCGGAATCTTTCAGCGTGGAAGATGGAGCTATTGTTTGCCAGGGCAAACGGGCGCATTTGTTCTACACCGGCGGGGCAAAACATGGGATTTATAAAAACTTCGAACTGAAAGCCCGGGTGATGACTAAACCGGGTTCTAATTCCGGAATATTCATTCACTCGAAGAAACAAGAAACCGGTTGGCCATTAAAAGGCTACGAGGTGCAGGTCAACAATTCATACCAAGGAACAGGCGATTTTATTGAATTGAAAAAAACGGGGAGCCTTTATGGTATCCGCAATGTGTATTACCCCATGGTTCAGGATAACGAGTGGTTTGATATGACGGTTAAAGTTGTCGAAAATCAGGTGCAGGTTTTTGTCAATGGCATTCAGGTGGTCGACTACATTCAGCCTGAAAAACCTTACCGAGCTTACAACGATCAGTATAAAGTATTGGATCGTGGGTGTTTTGCCCTGCAGGCGCATGACCCAAATAGTACGGTTTTCTTCAAGGATATTCAGTTGAAAGTGCTTCCGGAAGGGGAGAAGCAGCGACCTCCTGTTGATCTGGAATGGGATACAAAAATAACGAAATTACATACGGCGAATTTTCCGGTTATCGATTTTCATGTGCATTTAAAAGGGGGATTGACCGTTGAACAGGCCGCTGAGAATTCAATGAAACTGGGAATCAACTATGGAATTGCACCCAACTGCGGATTGAAATTTCCGGTTACCGATGATGAATCGCTGTATGCCTATATGGACACGGTTAAAGGGAGACCAATTTTTAGAGGAATGCAGGCTGAAGGTCGCGAATGGGTTACCTTGTTTTCGCCGGCAGCGATTGCTCGTTTCGATTATGTGTTTACCGATGCCATGACCTGGACCGATAATAAAGGGCGACGTATGCGCCTTTGGATGCCTGAAGAGGTGTTTGTGGATGATGAACAGTATTTTATGGACCAACTGTTAACGCGTATTGAAGCTGTTGTGTCGCAGGAGCCGATCGATATTCATGTTAATCCGACTTATTTACCAGAAGTGTTGGCTGATAAGTATGATGCGTTGTGGACTGATGAACGCATTGACCGATTTGTAAAGGTGCTGGTCGAGAATGGAGTTGCTTTGGAAATCAATTCAAGGTTGAAACTTCCATCCGAAAAGATTTTGCGCCAGGCAAAGGAAGCAGGTGTGAAGTTTACCTTGGGAACCAATAATGTAACCCCCGATTTTGGGCGACTGGATTATTCGCTCAAAATGGTTGAGAAACTGAAATTAACCTATAAAGACATGTTTATGCCTAAATCAGATGGGCAGAAGCCTGTTCAGATAAAAGGGTTGCCATCCGGTATTACTGGCTAGAAATAAGATATATTCGACCGGAAACGTTCGGTTATACCTTTCAATTCGATAGCTGATTTAATGAGTTTTACGACCTCGTCTTCTTTAAATTTGGAAACATTAATGGTAAGGTCAAATAGTTCTTCGGGATGCTTTTTGTTTGTGTAATGCTTGCGAAAAGCTGCCCGTTTTTTTTCTGTTTCGTTGATGATCTTGAACGCGTCATCCGTGGAAATGCTTTTGCGAGAGGCAATTTCTTCAATGCGCCACTCCAAAGGAGCTTCAAAACGGACGTGCAGGGAATGTTCAATATCCTTTGCAATGATGTGCCCGGCCCGGCCGACAATAATGCAGCAGCCATCAACGGCAAATCCCTTAATCACTTCTTTCACGGTTTTCAGGATAACCCGGTCGCTTTTATACATCCTGGCGTTAAAGGCTTCGATGATTTCATCAAAGGTAGTGTGCTCATCAGGCGTGAATAGCCGATTGACTTTTCGAGGATCAAGCTCTAGCTGTCGTGCACTTTCGTGCAAAACTTCCTTGCTGATAACTTCCCATTTTTTGCAAATAACAAATTCATTCAACGCCTCAGCTAGCAACCGAGCAATCTTTACTCCGCCACAACCTACTTGTCTCGAAATGGTAATAACCGGACCTGCAATTTGTTTTTCTCGACGGTGGGGGGGATTGATGTCGCCAAAGCGCTTATTCATATAGTTTAATAATGAATTTTCCATGATCGATTAATTTATCTGGTTTATTCAAGTTTACGGATTCATAATAAATCAGTTATATGTTTGTTAGTAGAAAATCGATCCGTTTTTTTTTGTAAATTCAGTGGAGCTTTGCAAAAAGTCATAACTAGCCAAAAGAATAGTTACTACCTTTCGGTCTTAGATATTAATTGTAAATAGTAACGCTATGTTTAGTCAAGATATTTATATTCAGAGACGTCAGAAGTTAACGGAAAAGCTGGATGATGGGGTGGTCCTTATTTTAGGCAATACGGATTCTCCAATGAATTATAAAGACAATACCTATCATTTCAGACAGGATAGTAATTTTCTCTATTTTTTTGGCCTCGATATTCAAAACCTGGCAGGGATTATTGATTTAAATTCAGGTGAAGAGATTTTATTTGGTGATGATTTTACCATTGATGATATTATTTGGATGGGGCCGCAAGCCAGCATGCAGGAGCAAGCAGCTAAGGTGGGTGTGAAAAAAACGATGCCTACCCGGCAACTGTTCACTTATGTTGGAGAGGCTGTTAAACAAGGACGAAAAATTCATTTTGCTCCTCCTTACCGGGCCGAAAACAAAATACTTCTTCACGAACTTACAGGTTTGGCTCCTGCTCTGCAGCAGGAGCAAGCCTCGTTGCCATTAATTAAGGCCATCATCGAACTGCGCTCAATTAAAGATCAAGGAGAAGTTGAAGAGCTCAGGAAAGCCGCAGCAGCTGGTTATGAAATGCATGTAGCTGCCATGAAAATGGCTATGCCAGGAGTATGGGAGCAAACAATTGCAGGAACCATCGAAGGGATTTCGCTGGCGAATGGCAACCCTCCTTCGTTCCCGATCATTTTGTCGCAAAATGGCGAAACGCTTCATAACCACGACCACTCCAGCGTGCTGCAAAAAGGCAAACTGATGTTGGTGGATGCCGGTGCACAGACGGATATGTGTTATGCTTCAGATTTTACGCGAACTTCTCCGGTAGGGGGGCAGTTTACGCAAAAGCAACGCGAAGTATATGAGATTGTTTTGGCAGCCAATAACCAAGCAACAGCTTTAGCAAAACCTGGAGTCACCTATATGTCTGTTCACAGGGAAGCGGCCAAAGTGATTGCTTCGGGATTAAAAGCTCTTGGATTGATGAAAGGTGATGTGGATGCGGCGGTGGAGGCAGGAGCTCATGCCTTGTTTATGCCGCATGGGCTTGGGCATATGATGGGGCTGGATGTACATGACATGGAGGATCTTGGACAGACTGCTGTGGGCTACGATGATGAAATTCGCCCAAGTGAGCAGTTTGGTGCAGCTTCGTTACGACTTGGTCGTAAATTACAAACGGGATTTGTTATAACCAACGAGCCCGGCATCTATTTTATTCCGGCTTTAATCGATAAATGGAAGGCTGAAAAAATAAATGCAGACTTTATCAATTTTGATTGCCTGGAAGCATACCGCGACTTTGGTGGTATTCGCCTGGAAGATGATTTACTGATAACTGAAAATGCTTGCGAATTGATCGGTGAACGAATTCCGATTACTCCGGAAGAAGTAGAAGCAACCATGAAATAGCGGGAAAAGAATAGAGGAATAAAAGGCTGCTATTGGGCAGCCTTTCCTTTTAAAATCCGATGGTAAAAATAATTGAGTTCGTTTTTCATTTCGTCACGTAAATGACGGTAAGCATCTTGCTGATTGACAAAGGGACGTTCGGCCCTGTTCGGATTGGCAAAGGTTAGATGGAGCTTGTTTTTATATTGAAAAGGTAAATGGTGATATTCTTCCTTGGTCTGTTCGCCAAGGGTAATCATGTAGTCAATCGTTTCGCCTTCAAAAGCCGTTGGAGGCTTCATCTCTTGGCTGTCTATCGGCAAATTAACTTCTTCCATTGCCTTACGTGCTGCTGAGTTGATGGGGTGTGCGGGACGTATTCCTGCAGCATAAACCTGGAAATCAGGGGCGATTGATTGAAGAATTGCTTGGGCTATTAAACTTTTACAGGAGGCTCCGCCGGAACAGATAAAAAGAATGTTCATAGTCTATTTGGTTTGTCTTGAATAAGTTACGAATTTCGAGGCAATTTAAAAATAACACTTATTCTTCTTCCTTTACTCTATATTTTTTGTTTTTCGAACTGGAGTCTTAAGCCAATTTTAATTTGCTTTATGGCAAGCAATTGAGAAGCTGATGGCGTTTAATTGTTTTTTGTATCTTGCGCCAAAAGTGGATTGAAAAAAATGAACACGAAACAACGTTTAACATCCCGGGAGCCTTTCGAAAAAGTTCTAAAAAGTAAGGTAGAGATATCTAGAATAGAATATATCAGTGATATACTGTCGTCCATGTCTTCCATTGTGTGTATTCTCAATGACAAGAATCAAATTGTCTTTCTGAATGACACTTTGCTTGAAAGGTATAATATCGATCTGGAGGAGCAGGTATTGGGTGTTCGTCCGGGAGAAATGTTTAATTGTGTGAATGCTAAAAATAGCACAGGGGGCTGCGGAACGACAGAAAAATGTGAGTATTGTGGTGCAAAAAGAGCATTTGATCGGGCTTGGGAAGAAAAAGAAAAAGTCATTCATGAATGTAAAATCACTTCCCAAAAGGAGGAGGAGGTTTTTCAGCTAGACCTGGAAGTTACTGCAACACCTATTCAGTTTGACAAGGAATACCTGATTGTATCCATTAATGATATTACGGAGCAGAAAAGGAAAGTATTGTTGGAGCGTATTTTCTTTCATGATATCATGAATATTGCAGGGAGCCTGAGTGGCGTGTTAGAACTGTTGCCGGTACTTGAGCAGAAAGAAAAAGAAGAGTATCTGGGAATTGCGGGATCCTTGACAGAGCAGATTATTGATGAGATAAAAGGGCAGCAGCAAATGATTAAGGCAGAATCCGGGGAGTTGATTCCAAACTATCAGATGATAGAGATTGAAGCATTGCTTAAAAAGCTTGCAGATCAGATTCGTTGTCATAATGTTTCGCTTGAAAGAGGGATAGACCTGATTAATCAAGCGAGGCTGGATAAGATTTATTCCGACCAAACTTTGTTAATTCGGGTGTTAATCAATATGGTTAAAAATGCCATGGAAGCCATCCCGAAAGGTGATCGCATTGTATTAAAAGCAAAGGATACGGACGATTATCTCCGGTTTAGTGTGCATAATGATACGTTTATTCCGCATGATATTCAAATGCAGATTTTTCAGCGTTCATACTCTACCAAGGGCGATAACCGAGGCGTTGGAACGTACAGTATGAAGTTGTTGGGCGAGAAATACCTGGAAGGGAGTGTAGGCTTTACCAGTACTGAAAAGGAAGGCACCACTTTTTTTATTGACTTGCCTACTAACAAATTGGCTACTGTTTCTTGAGAGTGCGCTTTATGTGCAATTAGCTAATTTGTTGAATGTCCGAAGGATAAATAGAAAGCTCGTTGATCAGAAGCGGTTCGTTCCAATTCTGATCAACGAGCTTTTACTGCTTTGTATGACAAGTTGCAACTATGCAGGCTGGTTGAAGTGATTTAGTTGCTAATCTGTTTTGAGGTCAAAAACAGGTTGGCTTTTTGCAATGCAAGGTCAAATCCGGATAAAATCATGCCGGGTTCCAACAAGTCTACAATATTGTTCTTTTCTAGTTCCTGGAGAACTTCTGCTCTGACTCCCGAAAGGATTACTTTCGTTCTGATATGGTGAAGGTCAGTAATCACATCTTTGAGGTTGTGTAAGCCGGTTGCGTCAATAAATGGAACATGGCGCATGCGGATAATCAGCACCTCCGATTTCTGTCCTATGTTTTTTAAGGTTGAACAGTACTGCTTGGCTGAGGCGAAAAAGAAAGGACCACTAATTTCATAGATCGCAAGTCCGGCAGGTAGGGAACCATAATTCTCCAAAACATCACTATCAACTTCCAGTTCGGTTTTTGTGCCGGCATCGGCCATTCGTTTCATGAAAAGCAGAGCCGAAAGTACCATGCCAATTTGAATGGCGTAGGTTAAGTCGACTAAAACGGTTAGTAAGAATGTCACCAGTAGAATTAAAATATCAAAGCCCGAGCCCTTCAGAATAGACGCGAATGAGCGCCATTCACTCATGTTGTAAGCCACGACAATCAGGATTCCGGCCAGACACGACATTGGAATTAGCTTGGCCCATTGCCCGACAAATAGCATAATCAGCAGAAGGGTGATGGCATGCACAATTCCAGAGATAGGGGTGCGCCCACCATTTTTTACATTTGTGGCTGTACGTGCAATTGCACCGGTTGCAGGTATCCCTCCAAAAATTGGAGTAATCACGTTGGCAATTCCCTGGGCAATTAGTTCGGTGTTTGATCGGTGGTTTCCTCCAATCATTCCATCAGCCACCACCGCTGATAAGAGCGATTCAATACCGCCTAAAAGAGCAATGGTCAGGGCTGGAGCGAGGTAGTTTCCAAGTTGATCGAATTGAATAGTAGGAAAAGCCAGCTGGATGCTGTGAGGGATCTCTCCAAAAACAGATTCAATGGTGGTTACCGGAAGATCGAGTAGCTGCACCATGGCTGTAATAAAAAGAATGGCGACAAATGAGCCCGGTATTTTATTGGTGATCTTTCTAAAAAACAGAGTGATGAGTATGGTCACCAAAGTAATGCCTATGGCAAAGGGATTGAATGAACCAATTTCGGATAGGTAGCTGCCCCATTTGTAGATAAAGTCGGCTGGCAGATTGGCGATTTCTAAGCCCAGCGCATCCTTAATTTGGGTCGTGAAAATAACGACCGCGATGCCACTGGTAAAACCAACCACCAGAGGGTGAGGAATAAATTTCAATAAGGAGCCCAGGCGCATCAGGCCAAACAAGATGAGAAGGACTCCAGCCATCATGGTAGAAATGATCAGTCCATCCAAGCCGTGTGTTTGTACAATACCATATACGATGACAATGAAGGCACCGGTGGGGCCTCCAATTTGCACGCGGCTACCTCCTAAAACCGAGATCAGCAGGCCGGCAATAACCGCGGTAATCAGCCCTTTTTCGGGCGAGACACCCGAGGCAACAGCAAAGGCAATCGCTAGTGGAAGAGCAACAATACCAACAATAATGCCGGCAAAAATATCCTTGGATAATTGATGTTTACTGTACCCTTGTTTCAATACAGTAACTAATTTTGGATTGAACAAATGTCCCATAAGATTTGTGGTTGAATTTTGAACGCGCAAAGGTATAGACAAATCGCTGTCGTTATCCTCATAACCACCTATATTTTGAAACTTTCCCTAAAAGGAGTCTTTATTTCGAATAATTTCCGGAAGTCGGACGTGATATGAATTTGAAATGCTGTCTGTAGATTGTGTTGTTTTAACTGTCAATTATAGAGTTGGCTGTGTGTGGAGGTATGTTTGCGTTAGCCCAATTCTCTTATGCTGTCAATATGTTTTTTTCTAACACTTGTTGGTAGTGCTTATCTCAGAAAAATACCTAGCTTTGCATCCTAATTGTGTGCGCAAGATGAGTAATTTTATTGTTAAGAAAAAGATGGGCCTTATTCAAGCCTGTTTTTATGGAGAAACGAACTTGCAGGTTTATAGCGATTATTTTAATTATCTCGCACAGATGGATTTGCCGGATAAAATTAAAATCCTTCATGATCATAGGCAGTCTGATCCGACTTGGAATCCGGCGGAAGCAGATCTTATGATTGAAATGGTTCAGCAATACATGCATAGATTTACGGAAGTTAGAATCGCTTATGTTAGCGACCGCCCCAAGGGAATAGCTCTGGCCATGTTGTTGAAGAGTAAATTGTCATCGATGTCAATCAAGACGAATATTTTTTCTGAAAAGAAATCGGCTCTTAAATGGCTTGAAAATATTGGCGTATAATTATTGGTCCAGCCTTACTTTATTGTCTCGGAGATCTTCGAGGCTAACACTTTTAAAATAATCCACCACCTTATTGTTTAAAGTCCCCCAAAATCCTTTAGCACTGCATTTTCCTTTCCGATCACATGTAAATCCCTTGGCCAGACAGTCAATCACACAAATCCCGGGTTCAAAGGCATTGTGAATATCGAGCATGCTAATCTCAGATGCCGGTCGGGTTAAGATGTAGCCGCTTTTTTTGCCTCGTCGATTGATGATTAGACCAGCAGTTTTCAACCCACGTATAATTTGATCCAGGTATTTGACAGACAGTTCCTGATTGATAGCAATATCCTTTTGAAGAATTCCCTCCTGTGATTCGGCTTTTGCAATTTCAAGCATCGTACGAATTCCATACCTGGTTTTTGTACTAAATCTCAAGTTTTAGTTTTTTGGTTTTTATGAAAATAAAATCCTAAAACTAATAAATATTTCATCCTTAACCTTGACCAAACCCAGAAATTTAGTTGGCGGTTCTATGTCGAAGTCTGTTAACTTAATGGTTAGTTCGCCCGTTAGGCACCATTGGTTGCCAAAACAGGCATCAGAATACGTACTACAGGTAAACTGGCGGCTTATTCCATTCATGCTTACGGCAATGGTTTTCTCTTCGTAGCTTCCTTCTGAATCAAATACAATGTCTTGGGAATCAATTTCAATGGCAATGGTTGGGTATTTCTTGGCATGGATCAGTTTCAAAAAGTCATGCAGCATTATTTTTGAATCGGCTTCAATTTGATCAGCCGGAATTTCAATCTCGATGAGGGAGTTGGTTTTGCTGAAATCGCTGGGAACGTGGCAGAAGTTATCGTCCCGATACTCCATGCGAAAATCATTCATGTTCGTTTTTCCTTGAATATGAACCTGGTCGAACATGTACCGGCTGAAAGTTTCTTTTTTGGCAGCCATTTGTGCAAATGCAGCTGTAGTTATCAAATAAAAAAACAAAACCAAATAGGTCAATCGGATTATCATCTTTAATTGGTTGTTGCGCTAACTGGTGAAACAGGACAATTAATTCAGGACAAGAAGTAGGAGAGTCGTGAGTGAGTATGAGTTTGTTGAGAGAAAAAGCTGCTCTGAATAGATGCAGAGCAGCTTTTTGTTGGACTATTTCTTAGAAAGAAATGGCTGCTTCTAAAACGAAGCCATCAAATTTCCCGCCAGCGATATCACCGTGAGCCGGACCATCATATTCCTGATTTACATAGTCAAGTTTCATCAACACATTCGGAGTCATGTACCATCCACCACCAATGTTGGTGCGGCTTACATCTGAACCATCGTTGTCATCTACTTTATTCAAACGCGTACCTACGTAGAAACTTCCGAAACGATAAAGTGCCTGTAGGGCTGTTTGTGTGAAGTGTTGATCAGCGTCTTTTTTAATCCCTTTCATGTTTTCGTAGATGCCGAACACTTCCAACCCGTGAAATTTCACAAAAAGGTTAGCCTGGTAACTGTTCATCTCGCTTTGACCACTGCTTGGGCTCCAACGTCCTGAACGGAAGTTATCATCAGCTCCCGGAAGAGACATGACATTGTAGTAACGGGCTCCGGCACGATCACCATCCCACAGGTATGATCCGCTATGGCCTTCACCTACATGGTAACCTGAGAGGGTGGCACGTACTCTTAAGTCTTCATTGATGTCGGCGTCGTATCCAACTTTCCAGTTGAAAACCAAATCTTCACCTAGGTCGTTACCCCGACCGTAGTTTAAGCGACCGTTGTTGGCGGCTACCAAAGCCAGGAAGCCATCTTTGCGGAACATCACTTCCATGCCCGGGTTGGTGGTGTAAGAATCCATAATCCAGTTGCCAACAAATGGGTTGTTCAGTACCGAAGCATTGGTGCTGCGGTAAAAGTGAGCATCACCATAGTTGGGATTCATTACCCCAACACGAAGCGTCAGGTATTCCATAATCTCATCAGCAGCAGGTAAAAATGGCATTTTGTCAATGGTCAAATAACCTCCTTCAACCCAAGCTTCATTGTGGTGACGAGAAGACAAATAGGTACGCAGGAAAAGTCTGATTCCTGGTGCCAGGTCGGTGGTTAAATTTAAGTTTGCTGTAGGTAAATTGAAATTATTTTTAAGGTCGCTCAATTCTACTGGCGCCTCGTGGTCTAACATTTGAAGTTGAATAGCAAAATCGCCACCCACTTTCACTTTCACATCGTCAAAATCCTCAGCGTTAATCTTTGCAGCTTCGAATTGTTGACCAAAACTTGTTACTGCAATAAATAGACTTGCAATAATGACTGTAATTTTTCTCATAATTGATAGTTAAAATTTAAAATATTACTCTCTCTCTTAGACTACTTGTTATAAACTAACTTGTACTCTACCTTAATCTCATCTCCTGTTTTAATGGTGCCCATCATGGCCACTGGTGGCTCAACGCCAAAGTCTGACATTCTTAGATCAAGCACGCCTTGAACGGTAATTGTCCCATTGGCTGCGCTAAACTCAAAATCATCCGTGACCTCTTGCGTTTTCCCAGCAATGGTTAGTTCCAGTAATACCGATCCGCTGTTTCCGTTTGGAGTCACTTGGCTTACCTTGGCTTTTATCTGTGGAAAGTCATCCTCTTTCAAAGCCTCATAAGTTTTCTTATTCATCAAACTTCGTTCACTTTTGATGGACTCTACATCCAGTAAAACATGACCGGTTGTTAATTGATCCAAATCTTGGTCTTCTTGAAGAGTAAATGCTCCTTGTAAGTTCTCGACTGCCATTTCCCAGTCATGAATTGTCGAGGTTCCTTTTACCAGCATGGAACTATTCTTTGAATCTAGTTTGTACTGAATTTGAGCCGTTGCGCTGTGATTGGCAACTAAAAAAAGCACTGCTAAAGCGCTGAAAGTTAAATTTCTAATCATTCTTTTCATGTCATCCTACCTTTCCTACTAAATAAGTAGCACAAACATAAAAACATTTTATAGTCCTACCAATGACAGCGGTAGCTATAGGATCAATTTAGAAAAAGACTAAGTAGTCTTATTTCTGTAATCCTTTATCAAACAAGTGAGTAGTGTTGTTTGGAATCTATGATATGAAACAATAATATTTAGGAAATATTTTCTAATATGTCAACCAGATGGCTCCAAAACTTGGTGACCGTATGAATATTGATGCGTTCATCGGGGGAGTGTGCTCCCAAAATGGTTGGTCCGATGGATACCATATCCAGTTCCGGGTATTTTTCGAGGAAGAGTCCACACTCTAGACCAGCGTGGATGGAGCGGACAATGGGCTTTTCTTCAAACAGTTTGACATAGGAATCGACGGCAATTTTCAGAATCTTACTCGATGGATTGGGCGTCCATCCGGGATAGCCGTCCGAATTTTTGATTTGGGCACCTGCAAGTTCAAAAACCGATCGGACCATTTCTGATGCGAAATACTTTCGGCTTTCAATTTCGCTACGCTGACTGGTTGTTATCAATACCTGTGTCTCATCCATCATTTTTACCGAGGCCAGGTTGGTTGACGTTTCTACCATGTCTTTCATGCGGGTGCTCATTTCCAACACCCCGTGCGGACAGGCGTATAGCAAGTTTAGCAAATTTTCCTGGCTGGTTTGCGTGAGTACCCGTTCAGGCAAAATGGTGGAGTTATGATCGACGACCAGATTGGGCTCGGTTCGCTCATACTCAAATTCGACATCGGCCGAAAACATGTTGATTTCGGCTACCAGCTGTTCTTTTTGAACATGAGGCACAATAACTGTTGCTGATGCTTCGCGGGCGATGGCATTGCGCAGGTTGCCTCCGTCGAAATCGGCCAATCGGACTCCGTATTTGCGAATGGCCTGCCATAGGAAGCGGGTCAGGATTTTTACGGCGTTTCCACGTCCTTTGTGAATGTCGTCGCCGGAATGACCTCCCATTAATCCTTTGACCAATATTTTTAAGGCGAAGGATTTGCCGGGTGTTTTTTCTTTTTCAATGGTCAGCGTTCCCAGCGTGTCAATGCCACCGGCGCAACCAATAAACAGCTCACCATCATCTTCCGAATCGAGATTGATCAGAATCTTGCCGGTCAAAAAGCCTGGCTCTAAGGCAAAGGCCCCGCTTAATCCGGTTTCTTCATCAACCGTTATTAAGCATTCCACTGGACCATGTGCTATTGTTTTTGAGGATAGAATGGCCATTTGCGCGGCAATGCCAATCCCGTCGTCAGCGCCCAGGGTTGTGCCTTCTGCTTTTACCCATTCGCCATCCACCACCGGAACGATTGCGTCGGTGTTAAAATTGAAAACGGTATCGCTATTCTTTTCACAAACCATGTCCATATGTGCCTGCAAAATAACGGTTGGGACGTTTTCCTTTCCGGGTGTTGCAGGCTTGCAAATTAGTACATTGCCGATCGTATCCGTTTTGGATTCCAACTCATTTTGGGCTGCGAAATCAAGCAAGAAAGCTCTGATTTTTTCTTCTTTTTTTGATGGACGGGGAACTTGGCAAATAGCTTCAAAATTATTCCATAGAGGTTGTGGATGCAGATTTTTCAATTTATTCATAGCTCACTATATTTGACAACGGAAAGGAGTTTCCTGATTTTTAAACGATCCCCAAAGTTAATGGATAATTACGAACCTCTTTTCTGAAAACATAACTTTTTGAAACATGTTGAAGGAAATTGGCAAAACCTGATTTTTGTTTGCTTTGTAGCCTTTCATTAACGCTTATTTTGCCCAAAATTCAGTTTATGGAATCTATTCGTGAAATATATCGCATGGGCTACGGACCTTCAAGTAGCCATACCATGGGTCCCCGAATCGCAGCAGAGCAATTTCTGGCAGCCCATTCGGGAGCCGGTAACTTTAAATGTACGCTTTATGGCAGCCTGGCAGCTACAGGCAAAGGACACCTGACGGATTTTGCCGTAGATGAGGTGTTTAAAAGTTACCCATTGGAAATTCTTTGGGAGCCCGATACATTTCTTCCTTTTCATCCCAACGCCATGAAGTTTGAGGCCTATCAAGAGGATGGTGAGAAACTGAATGAGAAAATCTATTACAGTATTGGGGGAGGGGCTGTGTTGGAGGAAGGACAGGAAAAGGAAACGAGAAAGGTTTATGAATTAACGAAGCTCGATGATATATTGACTTGGTGCCAAACTCATAAGAAGCATCTATGGGAATACGTCGAATTTAATGAGGGACCTCAAATTTGGAAATACCTGGAGCAGGTCTGGAAAATAATGAATGATTCGATCAAGCGCGGGATGGAACAAGAAGGAACCTTGCCGGGTGGATTGCACCTGCCACGCAAAGCAGCTATGTTTAAGCAGAAAGCGGACCAGTTTACCGGACCGTTTAAAAAGCGGTCGCAGTTGTTTGCTTATGCCTTGGCCGTTTCAGAAGAAAATGCCAGTGGTGGCCTAATCGTAACCGCTCCAACTTGTGGTGCCTGTGGCGTCGTTCCCGGGGTGTTGAAATATTATAAGAAAGTTTATAAAAAGGAGCTGAAACATATTCTGCGGGCATTGGCTACTGCCGGACTGATTGGCAATTTGGTGAAACACAATGCCTCTATTTCTGGTGCAGAAGTGGGCTGCCAGGGTGAAGTAGGAACAGCTTGCGCCATGGCCTCAGCCGCAGCCACCCAGCTGATGGGGGGCACGGTAAATCAGGTTGAATATGCTGCTGAAATGGGGCTGGAGCATCACTTGGGACTAACTTGTGATCCGGTGGCCGGCCTGGTGCAGATTCCTTGTATTGAGCGTAATGCTATGGCTGCTGAACGTTCGCTGGCTCATAACACCTATGCGCTGATGAGCGATGGGCAGCATCGGATCAGTTTTGATGAGGTGGTGGAAACGATGTACCAGACCGGCAAAGATTTGTCGAATCACTATAAGGAAACCAGTAAAGGTGGCTTGGCGCGTTACCAGGCCCTTCCAAAATACTAGAGCAAAAAAGAAGACCAATTACTTCTGATTTAGCGGTAATGCCGGCGGATTTTGATCCTTGCCTAAAGTGGTTGGTCTTCCTGCTTGTCAGTAGATGAGCCTGGTTTGCCAGACTCATACTTAGTTATATTTTCTGAAATAGCTGTTCAGCCGGTCGGTAAGCCGAGCATAAATGGGGCGTGTAAATTCAACAAACAAATCCTGTGGAGCAGGCGGCGGAACCGCTTTATTATTTAGAATTTGAATTTGTTCTTTGGTTAATACGCCTTCGTCTCCAACAAAAATCCCGTACTGGTTTCGCCATAAAAATTCACCTGGTACTTCTTCGCTTAATATCAGTTTTTGTGTCCGGAACTCTTCAATTTTTACATTCAACAATCCTTGGGACACGACTTCATCGCTAATAATTTTGATTTTACCTTTCAGGCGCTCCTGCCGTTTTTCAATGCGTGTCGAGTCGCGACCTACTTTTACTTCAACTTCCCGTTCTACGATACGATCGAGATTTTCCTGCTTCTCGAAGTGTTGTGGTTGTCCCACAAAAAAATCATAAAATTCCATCCGCACCACCAGATCCGGATAGTCAAGTTGTTGTTTCTCGGCTTCAATAGGCGTGTAAAACGCTACAAAGCTGGAGCTGGGGTAAAGTTGCTTCATCCGGTTAATAACCTGCTCGTAAAAGAATTCTGCCGACAACTCATATTTCCGCAGCGGAAAGGCAATGGATTCCAGAATGACATGAATGGTTGCCCGGTCTTTGGCTTCGTACATTTTTTCCAATACATCTTTGTACGAAGGCACTAGCTGGTCGGCTTGGGCAAAATGGTAATAGGCATCTTTGGCATCCTCGCGCGCAGGTCTGGCTAAACTGATCAAGCCTGCCTGATAGCGTTCTTCCGCGGCCCGGTTGGTGGCCTCACTCAGCTCAGAGGAATACATTTTTGGGGAGGATACAATTTTTCGAGCGGCAGGTACTCGTCGGATCAAGTTACTCAAATGGTTTACCCGATTCATAATGTTGAGTGTTTTACCCCATTTAAACGGATCATTTCCACTAAGTATATGATCGATCTCTTCCTGGTAATAATCCATTCCCATAGAGTAGCCATTGCGAACAACCGCCTGGGCTTTTTTATTGTTCGGATCACTACTGAGCCGGTTCACGGCCTTTTCAATCGCTTCAATGTAATTACCCTTTTCCAGTGCTTTTTTACCTGAAGAACAGGCGCCAAGCAAAAATAGAACAACAATTAAATATCCCCAGTTTTTCTTCCACATAATGTTTTTATTTTCAATGGTAACCGATGCCACGTCCGTTTTTTTAACTGCAGAAGTTTGATTTGCAGCTTGATTTTTCGGTTTGCTTCAATCGGTTGAAGTTGATTTTTATTGAATTTTGTCAAAAATAACTTTTTTTTCTGTCCTTACTCCTTTTTGTGTTATAGGGTATAAGCTAATTTCAGTCCCTGGATGGATCCTGACCGAAAAGGGGTCAGCGCAACACGTGAACTTTTGTTATGCTTTTCGGAGACCAAGTTCCCCACAAGAATTCCTAGTACGGCCCCTCCTGCAACATCGCTCAGCCAATGGCGGTTGTCGTAGATACGCGACAGCCCTGCTGCTGTAGCAATCGAATACGAAATGATTGGGACGGCAGGGGTGTCAGCATATTGGTTGGCAATAACGGATGCTACGGCAAATGCGGCTGTGGTATGTCCCGAAGGGAATCCAGTTCCTTGGAATGGTCCGTTAAACTGAAAAGGATCGGCTCCGGAGT
Source organism: Sunxiuqinia sp. sy24 (assembly GCF_052677165.1). Classification (NCBI taxonomy): domain Bacteria; kingdom Pseudomonadati; phylum Bacteroidota; class Bacteroidia; order Marinilabiliales; family Prolixibacteraceae; genus Sunxiuqinia; species Sunxiuqinia sp. sy24. The sequence continues at coordinate 59,700 of NZ_JBQYLH010000022.1, read as the reverse complement.
GAGGGCGGGCGCGCCCAATCAAGCGTTTTGAGATTTGAGCAAGCAGGCTGGCCAATACAAAACTTTCGCCAGCCAGTAGTGCCGTCGATTGACTCTTGGAGTTGTTTGCCAGCAATCCATAGCCCATAAAGCCACCAATGACAGCCAGCGCATATTCTTCACCCAGAGGTTCCAGAAAATTCGCAGTGATTCGCTCACCTGACCGGCCGGCTTGTTCGTGCCAGTCTTGAAATGCATCACGCACCGGCTCATCAATCAGCGTTATCGCGGCAATTGAAGCGCTTAAAACACCAGCTGTTGCCCAGTCGCGGCTATCCCATCGAGCCGGCGCTGTCACTAGGTTTTTGGCATCACGCCATCCTTTCTGGATAAACTGGCGGTTTAACCTGAGTGTATCAATTTGCGCCGATAAGACTACAGGGGCTAGCAGTAATAGGATGAGCAGATTCTTTTTTAGCATAAACTTCATTGAGAATTCTGTTGCAATGATGATAACTTTTACTGTAGGAAGCAAATTTAAAATCTTCGCGGATATTTTCAGAACTTCAACTGATTTAGGGTAACTTTGGCCACCAAAATAACAATATGCTTGAATTCGCAAATTACGATAAAATCTATCGGCAGGTTGATTTTTCTGAAGAAACTCTTGCGGGAAAAGAATTTGATGGCTGCCAGTTTATCAATTGTTCATTTACGAAGTGCGATTTGACGCAAACAGAATTTTTGAATTGCAGTTTCGAAGCTTGTACGATTATGATGGTTATCCTGAATGCGACCGGGCTGAAAGATGTTCGAATGAAAGGCTGCAAACTGACGGGCTTTGATTTTAGTTTGTGTAACGATTTCTTATTTCAGCTTGACTTTGATTCCTGCCGATTGGATTATGCCTTATTTACCGGGAAGAAAATGCGGAAAACGCGTTTTGTTAGCTGCTCCATTGTTCAGGCCGATTTCTCAGAGTGTGATTTAACTGAAGCGGTGTTTGACGATTGCCTGCTTAGTGGCACTACTTTTTATCGTACCCAGCTGGAGAAAGCTGATTTCCGGACAGCATCCGATTTTTCTTTCGATCCCGATGAAAACCGAATAAAAAAGGCCCGTTTTTCCAAAGATGGCTTGCCGGGCTTATTGCAGAAATACAATATTCGTATTGAGCATTAATCCAGAACCTCCATTCCGGAGGATTTTGAATAAGCTTAAGTTAAACGTCGAAATAGAAAAAATCCGTTCCTGGTTTAAACGGGAACGGATTTTTTAATTTTTCTCTAGCTGATAGCGACTAGAATCTTCTCTTCATTCGAGCTGAGTTTAATATTTATGAAGTGTGATCACTTCTTTTTGGTCGCCTTTGGGCAGCGAGATTTTCAGTTCACCAGCAGTCAGGTTAGCCAGCCCCCGGATGGTTTCTCCATTGGTGGTTGTCCATTCCAACGTATAAACATCAGCGATTCCTGAAGGTGCTAATGATCCAATCGCTTGTAAATCATCGTAGCCAAGCAGTTTTCCATTGAGCAGGATCAATTGCTTTTGGTCGCCATCAAGATCCACCAAATCGATGAAGTAGGTGTAGTTGTAAAAGAGGTTGCCTGGCTTGTATAAGGCTTCTGATTCGTTTGTTTGAGGCTGAGCCACGGGAGCTGCTGGTTCAATCTTTTGTGCAGGAGTGGATGCCGGAGCTACCGCTGCTTGACTGCCCGAGTTGGGATTGATTGGCAGTTTGTCCAAATCCTTGAAGGCTTCGGCGAGCGCTTCAGCATAACCTTTTTGAAAATCTTTTGAACGTCCGGTTCCTTCCTGTGACCAAACGACGCGGTTGCGGCAGTCTTTGAGTTCTACTTTCAGTTTGTTCTTAAACATGTTGTTTACTTTCATCAGGCTCACGGTTAGTACGTCGCAGAAATCGTCGTTGGTTAGTTCTGACTGGAAGGTGTTCTCAATCGACTTGGCATTCAATTCATTTTGAATGGAGGAGCTGAGTCCATAGGGATTCAGGCCATCGGCAAAATCGGGGAACTGGGTTGGGATAATGACATACTTATAAGAGGTCTGAGAAAATGCCAGTACACTAAGAACCAGCAGCCCAGTAAGGAGGAGGAATTTTCGCATGATGTATTGTTATCTTTGATTTTCTGACCAAACTTACAAAATTTTATTTGTCAAGTTAAATTCAATGTTGCTTTTTATTGTGGGATGTTCTACGTCTCTTGTCTGTTGTATCCCGAGCCAGAAGCCTTGGCGGTGCGATAAATTGGAAGCAATTAGTGCTCATGAAATAAAGAAGTTTTGCTGAAGGAATGGCTAAAAAGAAAAAGGCCGGAATGAAAGTTCCGGCCTTTTTTGCATATGCTCGATGTGAGTTTTAATCTTCTTTTACTGCGAATTTGTAAATCGTTGTTGAGTTCAGCGTGTCACCCGGCTCCAGAATTGTATTGGGGAAATTGGAGTGATTGGGAGAATCCGGATAATGCTGCGTTTCCAGACACAGACCATAACGACGCTTGTAGGTTTTTCCGCTGCGTCCGGTCAAAGTGCCATTTAGAAAATTGCCGGTGTAAAACTGGACGGCAGGCTCTGTGGTGAAGACTTCCATGTACCGTCCTGATTTGGGCTCGTATACACTGGCGCAGAAAGTCAATTCGTCAGACTCCTGATCTTTATTCAAAATGTAGTTGTGGTCGTATCCGCCGGCGACGGCTAGTGCAGGCATTTCTGAATCAATGCGCTCACCAATGATGTGTGGTGAACTGAAATCCATATCGGTACTTTTGATGGAGACAATTTTTCCGGTTGGAATCAGCTCATTGTTCAGGACTTCGGTGGTCGAATCCGCATCAATTACGATGATGTGATCGAGAATATTGCCATTGCCTTCCCCTTTCAAATTGAAATAGACATGGTTGGTCAGGTTAAACGGACAGGCTTTGTCGGTTGTGGCCTGATAATCGATTTTTAGTTCATTCTTGTCGGTCAGGGTGTAAGTTACAGTAACCTCTTTATTCCCGGGGAATCCGGAAGCTCCATCCGGGCTGTTTAAAGTCATGGCAACAGCTGGCCCGTCAGCTGTTTTTAGTTCTTTAGCGTCATAAACCTGACGGTAAAAACTTTGGGTTCCGGAGTGTAAGTTGGCCTTGTGGTTATTCACTTCCAGTTGGTACACTTCTCCGTTTAGTTCAAACTGAGCATTGGCAATTCGATTGGCAAAAGGACCTACCACAGCGCCTTGCCCGGCATCCTGGGTTTGGTATTCAGCAATGGATTTGAAGCCTAAAGCTACATCGGCCAGATTTCCCTCACGATCGGGAACCAGGATGGAAACAATCTTTGCTCCATAGTTGGTTAAGGTCACTTTCATTCCATTGGCATTTTTCAAGGAGTACAAGGTGGTTTGTTTGCCATCAATGGTGCTTTCAAAATTGGCCTTGGAGTACAAAGGCTCCTCTTTTTTTTGAGCGGGTTGCTGACAGGCAACTCCAGCGATCAGAAAAAGAAATACGAGTTTTTTCATCGGTTTGTTCATTTTTGATTAGTCTTGTTTATAAAGAGTTATTTTGATAAAGGTTGTTAATACTTTTAGGAAGCCAAACAAATTTGTATAGCTTTGCGTTGTTACTACAGATGATAAAGAAAATTCTTCATATTACAATATTAGTGATTATGATGGTCTCCACCATGGGGTTTTCCATCACAAAGCATTATTGTGGAGAGGATTTAGTTGATCTTTCTGTTTCGGGCGATGTAGAAACATGCTGTGATATAGCGGAAGGCGATTGCTGCCACAATGAAGAGCAAACCTACCAATTGGATCAGGAGTACACCTCTACTGTCGTTATTAATCATGTCAATTACATTTCATTTGTTATTTTTGAAGTTCCCCAGTTTCTGATCGAATCGCTGGGAGGAACCAACCATTTTTTAAGTGTGGCTAGTAGGGGAGAATCGCCTCCTCCTAGGGATGTGCTGCATTTTCTTGCCGATATTCAGGTTTATCGTTTATGATTTTTCAATGATTGCCGGGTTTAGAATTTTTTAAATCCGGAGTTGATCGGGTGCTTTTTTGATTCACCTGTGAAGCTATTTTTTTATTTTTAGAATAAACATCATTGAAGAATATCATAACGAGGAGACGGTATGCTGAATAAAATTGTAAAGTACTTTCTTGAAAACAAGTTGGTTACCATGCTGCTTTTAACTGGCTTGGTAACATGGGGCGTAGTAACTTCCCCGTTTGGCTGGGATACCGGTATTTTACCAAAAGACCCGGTTCCGGTGGATGCCATTCCCGACATTGGCGAAAACCAACAGATTGTTTTCACCGAATGGCAGGGGCGCTCGCCACAGGATATTGAGGACCAAATTTCATATCCGTTAACAACCTATCTTCTGGGGATCCCCGGAGTGAAGTCCATCCGGAGTTCTTCCATTTTCGGATTTTCCAGCATCTTCATCATTTTTGAAGAGGACATTGAGTTTTATTGGTCACGATCGCGCATTCTTGAAAAGCTGAGTTCGCTTCCTTCGGGGTTGCTGCCGGAAGGGGTGCAGCCCGCGCTTGGGCCGGATGCCACTGCTTTGGGGCAAGTGTATTGGTATACGCTCGAAGGCCGCGACAAGAATGGAAACCCAACTGGCGGTTGGGATTTGCATGAGATTCGGTCGATTCAGGATTTTTATGTGAAATACGGACTGAATGCTACTGAAGGTGTTTCTGAAGTGGCTTCCATTGGTGGTTTTGTACAGGAATATCAGATCGATGTCAACCCCGATGCCTTGAAGGCTTACAGCATACCGCTGTATAAAGTCATGCAGGCGGTGCAAAAGTCAAACAGGGATGTTGGCGCTAAAACCATCGAAATCAATCAGGCAGAATACCTGGTGCGGGGATTGGGTTACATTAAAAAAGTGGAAGACATTGAAAAAGCGGTGGTAGCCGTTCAGGAGAATGTCCCCATTCGCATTCAGGACATTGGTGTGGTTAGCCTGGGGCCAGCAACCCGCAGGGGGGCGTTGGATAAAGATGGCGCCGAAGTTGTTGGCGGTGTCGTGGTGGCGCGTTATGGTGCCAACCCGTTGCAGGTGATCAACAATGTGAAAGACAAAATCAAGGAGATTTCACCCGGACTGCCACAAAAAACATTGGAGAATGGCGTGGTTAGCCAATTGACGATCGTGCCTTTTTACGATCGCTCCGGATTGATAAAAGAAACATTGGGGACATTGGAAGAGGCCATTTCACTTCAAATTCTGATTGTGATTCTGGTGGTCATTGTCATGGTGTATAATTTGCGGGCTTCATTTTTGATCTCCAGTTTGTTGCCCATTTCCGTGCTGATGGTGTTTATCGCCATGCGCTATTTTGGTGTCGATGCCAACATAGTTGCTTTATCCGGTATTGCCATTGCGATTGGAACGATGGTCGATTTAGGGGTGATTCTCTCGGAAAATATCATCAAGCACGTGGATGAAGCTCCGCCCGGACAAAAACTAATCACCACCATTTATAATGGTGCTTCCGAAGTAAGCTCTGCAATACTTACTGCAGTTTCGACCACCATTGTGAGTTTCATTCCGGTATTTACTATGCAGGCTGCCGAAGGAAAACTCTTTGGGCCGCTGGCTTTTACCAAAACTTTCGCGCTGATCGCTGCACTTATTGTCTCTTTATTCATTTTGCCCATGCTGTCCCACTGGTTTTTTGGCGCAAGAATCAAGAATCAAAAAATTAGGAAATGGTTGAATATCATCCTAATTCCCGTTGGTATTGCTGCCCTTGTATTCGGACATACCTGGGGCGGAATGATGTTGCTTGCTTTTGGGCTTGTTGGTACCTTTAAAGAGCTTAGCGGAGCAAAGTTGGACGCGGGGAATGAGAAATTAACAGGCAACGAAGCTGTCACTTCGACCCCCACATCAGTTCAACAAAAAGCAAAATCATTTGTCTATTGGATGCTTAAGCATGCTGAAATCATCCTCGTAGTTATTGGTGTGATTTGGCTGCTGGCCAAATACTGGCTTCCGCTGGGACCCTCCAAAAGTTTGGTGATGAATGTGGTTTTCGTCGCGTTGATTGTGATACTTATTTTAGGGTTCTTCACCGTTTTGGAGTATTTCTACAAACCAATATTGAAATGGTGCCTGGAGCATAAGGTCACCTTTCTGCTGATCCCTACTTTTTTAATTCTCTTCGGAACAACAACTTTTATCGGTTTTAATTCTTTGTTTGGCTTTGTAGCCAAAGGTTTTGATGCTGTAGGATGGAACGTCCGGACCACTAAAGTGTGGTCAGGTCTAACACATACTTTTCCTGCAATAGGAAAAGAATTTATGCCTTCACTTAACGAAGGTAGCTTTTTGCTGATGCCTACCTCCATGCCCCATTCGGGTTTTGAGTACAACCGTAAGGTTTTGGGGCAGCTGGATATGTTGTTGACCAACATTCCTGAAGTCGAACTTACCGTGGGGAAATTAGGCAGGGTAGAATCTGCGCTCGACCCGGCACCCATTTCCATGTATGAAAACGTGATCAACTATCGTCCGGAGTACATGCTAAACGAAAAAGGGCACCGCGTGCGGTTTAAGGTGGATAAGGATGACCGTTTTATATTGGCCAGCGGAGACACGCTTAACAATGAGGAAGCCCTGAAACGCGGGGTGACCAGCGAAGAATTGGTGCCGGACGATTGGGGCAATTATTTCCGCAACTGGCGCGAACAAATCCAATCGCCTGACGATATCTGGAACGAGATTGTGAAGGTGGCCAAAATCCCCGGAGTAACCTCGGCGCCCAAACTACAGCCCATTGAAACGCGACTGGTGATGCTACAGACCGGCATGCGCGCCCCCATGGGAATAAAGGTGTATGGCCCCGACCTACCAACCATTGAAACATTTGGGAAGCAACTGGAGGAGATATTGAAAGAAGTTCCTTCGGTAAAAGCCGAAGCGGTGTTTGCCGACCGAATTGTTGGCAAACCCTACCTGCATCTAAACATCAACCGGGATGAGATTTCGCGTTATGGCTTAAACGTGGAAGATGTCCAGCAAACCATTGAAACCGCCATTGGCGGAATGAAAATCACTTCTACGGTCGAAGGCCGTGAGCGTTTTCCAGTCAGGGTTCGCTATCCGCGTGAACTTCGTGACGACCCGGAAACGTTGGGGCAAATTTTAATCCCAACTCCAACAGGCGTACAAATACCAATCTCTCAGGTTGTTGATTTCGAGTATGTAAGAGGGCCGCAGGCTATAAAAAGTGAAGATACTTTTTTGGTAGGTTATGTCCTGTTTGACAAACGAGAGGGCTTTTCAGAAGTTGGTGTGGTCAATGATGCGCAGAATGCTATTCAAGCGAGGATTGACGCCGGAGATTTAGATGTGCCTTCAGGAATAAGTTACAAGTTCTCCGGAAGTTATGAGAATCAGCTGCGGGCTGAAAAACGCCTTTCCGTTATTGTTCCTTTGGTTTTGGTCATTGTGTTCCTGATTCTTTACTTCCAGTTTAAGTCAGTAACGACCTCCTTCATGGTCTTCTCTGGAATAGCCATGGCGTTTAGCGGTGGGTTTATGATGATATGGCTATACGGTCAGGGTTGGTTTGTCGATTTCTCCCTATTCGGAACCAATATGCGCGACCTGTTTCAAATGCACACGGTGAACCTGAGTGTAGCGGTGTGGGTCGGTTTTATTGCCCTGTTTGGAATTGCGACCGACGACGGTGTTCTGATGGCAACATACCTCGACCAAAGTTTTGCCCGGAATAAAACCGATAACCTGAAAGGAATAAGGGCGGCAGTGGTGGAAGCGGGCTATCGAAGGATTAAACCAGCAGCTATGACTTCGGCTACGACTATTATCGCGCTGCTTCCAATTCTTACCTCTACCGGGCGCGGGGCTGACATTATGATTCCCATGGCCATACCCGCCTTCGGAGGGATGATTTTTGCCGCCATTACTTATTTTATTGTGCCGGTATTGTATAGTACGAGAGAAGAAAGAAAATTAAAAAAGATACAATCATGAAGTTCGTAGTAAATATCATCATATTAATGATTCTGGGGGTTACAGCCGGACAAGCCCAAACGCTGAATGATTATTTCAGGACTGCGGCCGAAAACAACCCCGGATTACAGGCCAAATACAAGGAGTTTGAAGCGGGACTTCAAAAAGTGCCGCAAGTGAGTACATTGCCTGACCCTACTTTTTCTTTCGGCTATTTTGTTTCGCCGGTTGAAACGCGTGTAGGGGCGCAACGGGCCAAATTCTCACTCACCCAGATGTTTCCCTGGTTTGGAGCATTGAAAGCTCAGGGCGATGTTGTTACCTTGATGGCGGAAGCCAAATACCAGTCGTTTCTGGATGCCCGCAACCAATTACATTATCAGGTGGCTGCGGCATACTATCCGCTTTACGAACTCAGCCGGTGGAAACAGATTGAGCAGGAAAACATTGACATTCTACAATCGTATAAAACCATTGCCAATTCAAAATTTAAAAACGGGTCTGCACCGATGGTGGATGTATTACGGGTGGATATTATGCTGAAGGATGCTAAAACCAGTTTAAGTATTTTGAATGAGAAGGAGAAACCTCTTCGCACCACGTTTAATAAACTACTGAACAGGGACGAAGACGAGGTGGTAGCAATAAATGATTCTCTGCCTGCAGAATCTTTACCGGATAATTTCCGAAAAGATTCCCTGCTGACCGGTAATCCGATGGTGGATGCGCTTGACTTCAAAATAAAAGCGAGCGAGGCTAGTGAAATTACAGCACAAAAGCAGGGACTTCCCAAGGTAGGTGTTGGCCTGGACTATGTACTGGTTGGTGAACGAACGGATATGGATGTGGCCGATAATGGCAAAAACGTGTTAATGCCCATGGTGTCATTGAGTATCCCAATATTCAGGAAAAAGTATGATGCGGCCAAAAAAGAAGCGCAATTGATGCGGGATAGCTACATACTTCAAAAAAATGAAATGGAGAATTCGTTGTTGTCAAACTATGAAATGGTTTGGTTTCAGATTCAGCAGCAAAAGCAGCTTTTATCGCTTTATGAACAACAAATTCAAACATCACAACAATCTTTGGATTTACTGTTTACTTCTTACGGGAATTCGGGAAAGGAATTTGAAGAAGTACTGCGCATGCAGCAGCAACTGCTGAAATACGAAAAAATGAAAGCTACAGCTCAAGTTCAGTATCAAACCGCTTTGGCCAAATTGAATTACATCACTGCAAAAACATATTAACGATGAAAACAGATAAAAAAACAATAATCATAGTCATTTTAACGCTGGCAGTAGGTTTATTGCTGGGGTGGTTGATATTTGGTGGGTCGGGAAATGAAACAACAGATGAACACCAGCATGAAACAGAAGTGGCAGGCGAAACAACCTGGACCTGCTCAATGCACCCTCAGATTCGCCAAGGCGAGCCAGGCGATTGCCCCATTTGCGGTATGGATTTAATTCCATTGGAAGATGAAAACGATGGCGATATTGACCCGATGGCTATCAGTATGTCGGCAACGGCCATGAAACTGGCCAGTGTAAGTACGGCAAGGGTTGGTGAGGTAGCCCCTGTAAAATCAGTTCGTTTAAACGGCAAGGTACAATCCGATGAGCGTCTGGTTTTTTCTCAGTCGTCGCACATTCCCGGGCGGGTTGAAAAGTTACTGGTGAATTTCACAGGCGAATATGTCAACAAGGGACAAGCCATTGCAAGCGTTTATTCACCCGATTTGATGACTGCCCAGGAAGAATTGTTTGAAGCACAAAAAATAAAGGAATCACAACCACAGCTTTTCAGTTCAGCCAAAGAAAAGTTAAAGAACTGGAAACTATCGGAGGGGCAGATTGACCAGATATTACAGTCGGGAGTCGCAATGGAAACCTTTGATGTGCAGGCCGATGTTTCAGGCTATGTTACCAAAAAAATGCTCAATCCCGGTGATTATATCGGCAAGGGGGAAGCCCTATACGAAGTTGCTGATTTGTCAAAGGTATGGGTGCTTTTTGATGTGTATGAATCGGATGTGCCCTGGGTGAACAAAGGTGACAAAGTAGAATTTACCATTGCCTCGCTTCCGGGTGAATCGTTTACCGGAACCATCTCCTTTCTCGACCCTGTAATCGATCAGAAAACGCGGGTGGCCAAAGCGCGGGTTGAAGTCATTAATCGTGGGTTAAAATTGAAACCCGAGATGTTTGCTTCGGGCACGGTAGAAGCAAAATTACCCAATCAGTCTAATGCGGTTGTGGTTCCGAAAACCGCTGTGATGTGGACGGGCAAACGTTCGGTCGTGTATGTGAAAAACACCACCGAACAGGGCGTGAATTTTACGATGCGCAATGTGACACTAGGACCTGCCCTGGGCGAGAGTTTTATTGTTGAAGATGGATTACAGGAAGGCGAGGAGATTGCTGTTAACGGTACATTTAGCATTGATGCCGCCGCCCAATTGGCCGGAAAACCAAGCATGATGAGCCCTGAGGGTGGGCCTGCAATGACGGGCCACAACCATGGCGGGATGGAAATGGAAACAGAAACAACGGTTGAGAAAACAAAGCCTGTTGAACCGGTTAATACCGATCCTGCTTTTAAGGAACAATTGACCAATGTATATGAAGATTACCTTAAAATGAAGGACGCGTTTGTTGCATCTGAAGCACATCAGGTCATGCTTGCGGCTCAGAATGCCGAAAAATCGCTCAAAAAAGTTGACATGGGACTACTCAAAGGCGATGCTCACAAGGCCTGGATGGAGCAGTTGAAAACACTTGAGAGTACAATAAACACGATCAGCAAATTAATGGACATTAAAAAACAACGAGCCGAATTTGCCCGGTTCAACCTGGCTTTTTACAAAAGCCTGAAAATGTTCGGACTGGTAAACACAACCGCCTATTTTCAGTATTGCCCGATGGCTATTGAAGACAAAGGGGCTTACTGGTTTAGCGAAACAGAGGAAATCCGCAATCCCTATTTTGGAGATATGATGTTGGGATGCGGAGAGAACAGGGAGACCTTGAAATAGGAGAAATTGACAGAGAAGGGGCTTCCGCTCCTTCCGGTTCTTTTTTAAAATGAATCTTTAATAATACAGAAAAATGAAAACGATAAGAAAATTATTTATTGCAATGGTAGCTGTGGTTTTCGGATTTACAGCCTGCAACAAAACGGATGAACCAACTGATAATTCAATTGAAGGAACGTATGTGGGTACTTTAACTGCCGATGGGGTAAAAAGCGCTTCGGCAGAGTCGACCGGTAGCGGTAATGCTAGAGCTGAGGTGACAAAAATCAACGATGAACAAATTGAAGTGCATTGTTACAGTGTTGACTTTGACACCACGTTCATGCTCAACTATTTCGAAGATCACGACAGTGTGATGGTGTGCCTTACCGGCGATGACTTTGAACATAGGTATGGACATTCCATAGGACAAGGCCATATGATGGGTGGCATGATGGGTGATATGCATGAGGGAGAAACCGAGTGGGAGCACCACATGTCTGATGAACATCAGGAAGGAGATGAGCATTTCGGAGGATTTGATATGCCGAATCACTCTTTCAGTTACCGATTTGAAATAACTGAACAGAATTCAACCCATTTCCTGAATTTTCATGGTGCTAAGGAATAATATCGGTAAGGATGTTTTGGGGAATGAGAATGTTGAGAGCGTGGCATCGCGCGTTAAAATGTTCGTAAAATAGCATGTTAGAGACAGCAGGTGTTCTTTTTCAAAATTGGAAATTGAATATTCGTTATTGGATATTTAAAGGGAAGGGCAAAGCTTAAAGAAGCGGACAAACAATACAGCAACGAATCTTTAGTGAGTTGGTGTTGAAAACTTCTTAGTGAGCCTCTCATGGGACTCGAACCCACGACCTGCTCATTACGAATGAGCTGCTCTACCAGCTGAGCTAAAGAGGCAAATGTAAAGGATAAAATTAGTTTTTTATTCGATGAAATAATAGAAGTAATAACCATTAAAATTGAAAGTAATGAGAACAAAAGTGATGATGCTGGCAATCCTGATGATGATGGGGGCCGGAACGCTTTTAGCCCAAAACAAAACCGAGAAGTTTAAAGTAAAAGGAAACTGCGGTATGTGTGAAAAACGCATTGAAAAGGCAGCCAAATCGGTTGAAGGAGTGACCCTGGCCGATTGGGACAAGAAAACCAAGATGATGGACGTAAGCTTTGACGAAAGCAAAACGGATGTTCATAAAGTACAGATGGCTATTGCCAAAGTGGGGCACGACACCCCCATGCACAAGGCAAAAGATGAAGTGTACAGCGAACTTCCCGGTTGCTGTCAATACGATCGCAGTGAAAAAGCCGCTGAAAAGCACGATCATAATCACGACCATTAATGATGAACTCTTGTTTGTGAGTGGTTTAATGAACCCTTAACTATGGAGCAGGCTGTTGATTCTCGACAGCCTGCTTTGTTATTTTAGGGCGAGGTATAAGTTCTACCAACTAGTCCGACTGATACCTGCCTGAGATTTTGGAAGTATACTCCTTTTAGAAATGGATACAACAGGTTAGCTCGCCTAATAAGAGAAGTTGAGCGAGCTATGAAATAAGAATGCCTCCTACTTCCGCGTTAGCATCGCTTGTTGAAGGGTAAGTGGCTTACCATCCGATCTAATCATACGGTAAGGCAACCACCGTTTTTTCGATCGAGCCAGAATGCAGGGAAACTAAATGCTTGAAGCGATTTACGACTGGTCTTTCCCAAAAACTAAATTCACAGGGTTGCTTTCTGAATCAGGATAGCTATTTTTGTTTTCTTCAATTCAGAATAGACTACGGATATGCAAAAAAAAGAACGTTATCAACGGGTGATTGACTATTTCCAGAGAGCCATGCCAATTGCGGAAACGGAGTTGGAGTATGGCAATCCTTACGAGTTGTTGGTTGCCGTAATCTTGTCGGCGCAGTGTACCGACAAGCGAGTGAACCAGATTACGCCCGAACTATTTAAGCGTTTCCCAAAGCCTGAATTGATGGCCGAGGTGGAAGCAGCCGAGGTGTTTGAATACATCCGGTCGTGTTCGTACCCCAACAATAAAGCCAAGCACTTGGTGGGCATGGCTACGATGCTGGTGAATGATTTCAAGGGTGTTGTGCCTGACGATATCACCGAATTGCAGAAGCTGCCGGGGGTGGGACGAAAAACCGCCAACGTAATTGCTTCGGTGGTTTATGAAAAGCCGGCCTTTGCGGTCGATACCCATGTTTTTCGGGTGGCCAACCGTATTGGCTTAACCACCAATTCCAAATCGCCCCTGCAAACCGAGCGGGAGTTGATGAAGTATTTCCCGGAAGAGATTGTGCCCCTGGCGCATCATTGGCTTATTTTGCACGGACGATACACTTGCCTGGCACGAAACCCGAAGTGTGGCAAGTGTGGTTTAACCGAAGTGTGTAAGTACTATGAAAAGCTTCGGAAAACAGAGCTGCCGAAATAGCGGATGGGCAAAAGGGGAGTGATTTCATTCTGTGTTTCAGGAAAAGCCGGGATGAAGCCTACTTATTTAGTTCAATTATAAATTGATTTTCCAGCTATATTAATTTCAAATTATCTCTTAATTTTGCAGCATTAATTTTAGTAATCGAGTACTTTGTTTTTATAGCAAACTTTGTACTTTTGCTTGTATTCTCTAACTTATTAAAAAAGAAGTGTTATGGCTTATGTAATTTCAGATGAGTGTATCGCATGCGGAACTTGTATCGATGAGTGCCCAGTGGACGCAATCGCAGAAGGTGATATCTATACAATTGATGCAGATCTGTGCACTGATTGTGGCTCATGTGCCGAGGTTTGCCCGGTTGATGCAATTTCGATTGCCGAATAATCGGACAGCATAAAATTATTAGCCCGCTATCGTTCGATAGCGGGCTTTTTTGCTCTTCAGAATCGGATTTAGGTGCGCTGTTTCCAAAATTGAACGAAAAAAATTGACGCACAGATCCTGTTAACTTGCTACTCTTTGAAGCCAGCTTGGTAATCACTGGCAGTTGGGCCTATTGTTTCCGGCTAATTGGTCAATCCAATCAATCAATCGTACACTTGCAAAGTGATTAAACTCCAGTAATGTGCAATCTTCCATTCCTGTTTTTTTATCGGGAGTTGCTCCGGTTCATCTCCGGATCTTCTGCGTTGCTTCTGGGTATCTTCTGTATTGCTTCTGTGTTCAAATACAGAGAATATACTTAGAAAATATATAGAAATTACATGGGATATTCGGACTTGCCCGGCTGCAAACCCGATACTGGCATGCCGAAGATGGCTTCCCGAAGATTTTCGATGAGTTGAAGTGGCTTTGATTTTTAAGGCTGAATGCATTTCCCCACACAAAAAGAAAAGACGCACCGAAGTGCGCCTTTCCAAAATAACTCAATGATTGATCGTTATTACCTGGTGTACATCGCCTTGCCGTTAATCACTTCAGATCCCATGGTCAGGCGGTAAATGTACAGGTTGCTCATGTTCGAGTTCGGAGCAAATTCAGCATTGTAATTCACCCCGGCTTCAACAGGCTGATCGAATACGACCTTTACCAGGCGACCGTTTGCATCGTACATATCCAGTCGGGCTGTGGTCGTTACCGGCGAGCTAAATTCAAATTTCAGCCGGTCGGTAAATGGATTCGGATAGGCCAGGAAGCTAGACGTTACTGTGTTTGGAGCAACGGCAATCTCGGCCGTTTTTCTATTGTTCTTCACTTCGTGAATTACAATAGAACCACCTCCAAGCAGGGTCGTTGCATCAGCATTTTCATCCACACCCAGCTGGTTGTCATAAACAACATCGGAAGGTGATCCATCAACCCAGATTTTTATTCTGAACAAATCAGGATCTCCTTTTGCTTTCACGTCACCATCAATAACTGAAACCATGAAAGCGTAACCGGGTTCTCCATTGATGGATCCTTTTCCTTTATAGGTGGCTTTGAAATTGGCAATTACCAATGTCATGGCATCGTGCGATGACGAATTAAACTTCAACTCACCAGCTTTAAAATGGAATTCGGTATGACCATCGACTTCTTTGTTGCCTTTTTTGTATTTGGCATTGAATCCGAAGTTTGCTTTCCCTACAGCAGTGGGGGCGGCAGCCAATGTTCCTTCCGGTGACCAGAACCAGCCACCACCGGTGACAAAACCTGCTGAAGGATCGTAAACAGGGAGATAAGCTACTGACTCACTACAACCTTCACCTGCCATAGCCGTTACCTTGTACACTTTAACTTCGGGAACAGAAACGTTTGGTATGGCTGCAATTCCATTCGTGTTGGTGTGCACTGTTGATTCTCGTTCGAGCTGTTCCTGGTTGTTTTCATCATATGAAGTCACTATAAAGGTGACAGCAACCCCTTCAATCGGAAGATTGTTTTCATCGACTACTGTCGCTCTCAAGGTGGCAGAAGACCCAACGGCAACAGGTTGACTGCTGGCGCTGGCATCTATAGCAACAGGAGCAATCGAAAGAATTGCAGGGATATAGGTGATGGCATAATTGGTGTTCTCTAAGCTTCCCTGAAGTATCGTATGCGAGCCAACATCTTCTCCAGGCATACGGTCTATGGCGCCACTAAACCCGATAACTTCACCATTTATCAGAATTGTACCAATAGCCGGGTCTGAAACAAAGGTCAAAGTTGGGTCAATTTGACCGCAATATTTGCGCTTGGCATCAGCAGTAACGGTAACCGCCAGTTGGCCAATCGTCAAATCCGCACTGGTATAAGCGATGTTATAGTTGGCATTATCCAGCGTGTTTTGCCTGATGGCGTAGTTGCCAACAGTTTCACCAGGATCTCTTGAAAGTGCTCCTGTAAAGGCAATCACTTCACCATTTGCAAGAACAGTACCAACAGCCGGATTGGAAACGAAAGTCAGCGCCGGATCAAGTTCTCCGTAAGTTTTGCTCATGGCATCAGCAGTAACGGTAACCTCCAGTTGCCCAATCGTCAAATCCGCACTGGTATAAGCGATGTTATAGTTGGCATTGTCCAGCGTGTTTTGCTTGATGGCATAGTTCCCAACAGTTTCGCCAGCATCTCTTGAAAGCTTACCGGTAAAGGCAATCACCTCACCATTTGGAAGAGTACTTCCAACAGCCGGCACCGAAACGAAAGTCAGCGCCGGATCAAGTTCACCGTAAGTTTTGCTTTGTGCATCAGCAGTAACGGTAACCGCCAGTTGCCCAATCGTCAAATCCGCACTGGTATAAGCGATGTTATAGTTGGCATTGTCCAGCGTGTTTTGCTTGATGG
>NZ_JBQYLH010000022.1:0-43309 GCF_052677165.1 Sunxiuqinia sp. sy24 | reverse complement strand
GGCATAGTTCCCAACAGTTTCGCCAGCATCTCTTGAAAGCTTACCGGTAAAGGCAATCACCTCACCATTTGGCAGAGTACTTCCAACAGCCGGCACCGAAACGAAAGTCAGCGCCGGATCAAGGTCGCCATAGGTTTTACTTTTCGCATCAGCAGTAACAGTCACAGCGAGTTGACTAATGGTCATATCAGCACTGGTGTAGGCGATATCGTAGTTGGCATTGTCCACCGTATTTTGCTTGATGGCGTAGGTGCCAACATCTTCACCGGCATCTCTTGAAAGCGCACCGGTAAAGGCAATCACCTCACCATTTGGCAGAGTACTTCCAACAGCCGGCACCGAAACGAAAGTCAGTGCCGGATCAAGTTCACCATAGGTTTTGCTCTTGGCGTCAGCAGTAACCGTAACCTCCAGTTGGCCAATCGTCAAATCCGCACTGGTATAAGCGATGTTATAGTTGGCATTATCCAGCGTGTTTTGCCTGATGGCGTAGTTGCCAACAGTTTCACCAGGATCTCTTGAAAGTGCTCCTGTAAAGGCAATCACTTCACCATTTGCAAGAACAGTACCAACAGCCGGATTGGAAACGAAAGTCAGCGCCGGATCAAGTTCTCCGTAAGTTTTGCTCATGGCATCAGCAGTAACGGTAACCTCCAGTTGCCCAATCGTCAAATCCGCACTGGTATAAGCGATGTTGTAGTTGGCGTTGTCAAGCGTATTTTGGATGATGGCATAGGTGTCAACATCTTCACCAGTATTTCGATCCAGAACTCCGGCAAATGAGATTAGTTCACCATTTGCAAGAACAGTACCAATAGCCGGCACAGAAACGAAAGTCAGCGTTGGATCAAGGTCGCCATAGGTTTTACTTTTCGCATCAGCAGTAACAGTCACAGCGAGTTGACTAATGGTCATATCAGCACTGGTGTAGGCGATATCGTAGTTGGCATTGTCCACCGTATTTTGCTTGATGGCGTAGGTGCCAACATCTTCACCGGCATCTCTTGAAAGCGCACCGGTGAAGGCAATCACTTCTCCATTTGCAAGAACAGTACCAACAGCCGGCACAGAAACGAAAGTCAGTGCCGGATCGAGCTCACCGTAGGTTTTGCTCTTGGCATCAGCCGTAACGGTAACCGCCAGTTGCCCAATCGTCAAATCTGCACTGGTATAAACGATGTTGTAGTTGGCATTGTCCATGGTGTTCTGCTTGATGGCGTAGTTGCCAACAGTTTCACCAGCATCTCTTGAAAGTGCTCCAGTAAAGGCAATCACTTCACCATTTGGCAGAGTACTTCCAACAGCCGGCACCGAAACGAAAGTCAGCGCCGGATCAAGTTCACCGTAAGTTTTGCTTTGTGCATTAGCAGTAACCGTAACCGCCAGTTGGCCAATCGTCAAATCTGCACTGGTATAAACGATGTTGTAGTTGGCATTGTCCAGGGTGTTCTGCTTGATGGCGTAGGTGCCAACAGTTTCACCAGCATCTCTTGAAAGCGTACCGGTAAAGGCAATCACCTCACCATTTGGCAGAGTACTTCCAACAGCCGGCACCGAAACGAAAGTCAGTGCCGGATCGACATCACCGTAAGTTTTGCTCTTGGCATCAGCCGTAACGGTAACCGCCAGTTGCCCAATCGTCAAATCTGCACTGGTATAAGCGATGTTATAGTTGGCGTTGTCAAGCGTATTTTGGATGATGGCGTAGGTGTCAACATCTTCACCAGTATTTCGATCCAGAACTCCGGCAAATGAGATTAGTTCACCATTTGCAAGAACAGTACCAACAGCCGGCACAGAAACGAAAGTCAGCGTTGGATCAAGGTCGCCATAGGTTTTACTTTTCGCATCAGCAGTAACAGTCACAGCGAGTTGACTAATGGTCATATCAGCACTGGTGTAGGCGATATCGTAGTTGGCATTGTCCACCGTATTTTGCTTGATGGCGTAGGTGCCAACATCTTCACCGGCATCTCTTGAAAGTGCTCCTGTAAAGGCAATCACCTCACCGTTTGGCAGAGTACTTCCAACAGCCGGCACCGAAACGAAAGTCAGTGCCGGATCGACATCACCGTAAGTTTTGCTCTTGGCATTAGCAGTAACCGTAACCGCCAGTTGGGCAATCGTCAAATCAGCACTGGTATAAGCAATGTTGTAGTTGGCATTGTCCAGCGTGTTTTGCCTGATGGCGTAGGTGTTAACAGTTTCGCCAGCATCTCGTGAAAGCGCACCGGTAAAGGCAATCACATCACCATTTGCCAGCGGCGTTCCAACAACTGGGTTGGATACGAAAGTCAGCGCCGGATCAAGTTCTCCGTAAGTTTTGCTCATGGCATCAGCAGTAACCGTAACCGCCAGTTGCCCAATCGTCAAATCCGCACTGGTATAAGCGATGTTATAGTTGGCATTATTCAGCGTGTTTTGCTTGATGGCATAGTTCCCAACAGTTTCACCGGCATCTCGTGAAAGCGCACCTGTAATGGCAATCACCTCACCATTTGGCAGAGGACTTCCAACAGCCGGCACCGAAACGAAAGTCAGTGCCGGATCGACATCACCGTAAGTTTTGCTCTTGGCATCAGCCGTAACGGTAACCGCCAGTTGCCCAATCGTCAAATCCGCACTGGTATAAGCAATGCTGTAGTTGGCATTGTCCAGGGTGTTTTGCCTGATGGCATAGTTCCCAACAGTTTCGCCAGCATCTCTTGAAAGCGTACCGGTAAAGGCAATCACCTCACCATTTGGCAGAGGACTTCCAACAGCCGGCACCGAAACGAAAGTCAGCGCCGGATCAAGTTCACCGTAAGTTTTGCTCATGGCATCAGCAGTAACGGTAACCGCCAGTTGCCCAATCGTCAAATCCGCACTGGTATAAGCAATGCTGTAGTTGGCATTGTCAAGCGTATTTTGGATGATGGCGTAGGTGTCAACATCTTCACCAGTATTTCGATCCAGAACTCCGGCAAATGAGATTAGTTCACCATTTGCAAGAACAGTACCAACAGCCGGCACAGAAACGAAAGTCAGCGTTGGATCAAGGTCGCCATAGGTTTTACTTTTCGCATCAGCAGTAACCGTAACGGGCAGTTGCCCAATCGTCAAATCCGCACTGGTATAAGCGATGTTATAGTTGGCATTATCCAGGGTGTTTTGCCTGATGGCGTAGGTGCCAACAGTTTCACCGGCATCTCGTGAAAGCGCACCTGTAATGGCAATCACCTCACCATTTGGCAGAGGACTTCCAACAGCCGGCACAGAAACGAAAGTCAGTGCCGGATCGACATCACCGTAAGTTTTGCTCTTGGCATCAGCAGTAACCGTAACCGCCAGTTGGGCAATCGTCAAATCAGCACTGGTATAAGCAATGTTGTAGTTGGCATTGTCCAGCGTGTTTTGCCTGATGGCGTAGGTGTTAACATTTTCGCCAGCATCTCGTGAAAGCGCACCGGTAAAGGCAATCACATCACCATTTGCCAGCGGCGTTCCAACAACTGGGTTGGATACGAAAGTCAGGGCAGGATCAAGATCACCATAAGTTTTGCTCTGCGCATCTGCAGTTACGGTAACCGGAAGTTGAGTGATCGTCAAGTTTGCACTGGTATAAGTGATGTTGTAGTTACCTTCCTTATTGGTCGCACCCTTCACGATGGTGAGCGTTCCTTTGGTGATTGCATAGTTGCCGACTGTTTCACCAAGATCACGGCTTAGTGCTCCGTCAAAAGAATCACCAGTTGCCAGTCCATCACCTCCAACGGTATAAGTAAATGCTGCCGGATCAGCTTCACCATACACTTTGGTTTGTCCGGCATCGGCTGTGATGGTGATTGGACGCTTTTCTATTTCCAGTATAACTTCTGTTCGTTCAGCGCTTACACAGCCGGTTGTTGTACTCCGGGCTTCGGCCCATGCGGAGTAGATTCCAACATCAGTGCCTGTAGGAGCTGTCGTTGTTTCTGTACCGGTTTCGGTGGTGTACCAGTCGATTTCGATACCGCTGGGAGCACTGGCCGAGGCTGATTGCTCATTACCGTTGTAGCTTGTGTTCACATGGTTGGCAGTTGGGGCAGCAGGCAATTCATTAATGGTAACTGTTACTAAGGTGCGGGTTTCACTTTCGCATCCTCCTGGACTATTTCTTGCCGCCGCATAGGCTGAATATGTTCCTGGTTCAGTTCCTGATGGAGCGGAGACCCTCGTGCCATTGCTTGCTTCTGAATACCATACTATTGTTTCGCGTGTGGCTGCCAAGGCACTGCCTGTATGTATTTGTCCGTCGTAGCAAACCTCCATGTCTGCAGCTATCGGAGCTTCCGGTAATGCATGAATGGTAATTTGCGCTGTTGCATCCATGAGGCCCTCTGTTCGTACACAGCCCTTTCCATTGGTGATTGAAACGAGGTAATACTTGGTAGTTATTGTAGGATTAACTTCAACGTCAAAGGTAAATTCTCCGGGATCTGTTATTTCCTGTGACCAAATTGTTGTTCCATCGGTATATTCAATGATGTAGGGTATTGAAAAATAGGCGTCCAATGCATTGAATGTAAGTTGTCCAGTTTCTCCGGCACATATCAGCTTGCCTCTAAATCCTCCCGAAGTATTATTAGGTAGGTTATTTATTGTTACATATTTTGAACGGGAGTTTCCGGTTTCACATCCATTGGCTGGGGTAACTTTTATGTTGCCGGTGGTTTCCCCGAAATCAACCAGGATAGATGGAGTTCCTTGTCCATCACTGATCGTTGCTCCACTTGGTACGGTCCACGTGTAGGTTAGTGCTCCATCGATGGGAGCAACAGAATAGGCTATTGCTGTTGCATTGGCACAAACATTCGTTTCACCACTGATGGGGCCTGCATTTGCGACAGCGGTTGTGACAGCTATTGAAATTGATTCATTTTCTTTCTGATAAGCTTCGTTCCCACTTCCGGAACCTGCATAATCCACTTCCAATTCGGTGGGGGCTGGGTTTGGAATTGTCATGGAGGTTGTTGCAATCCCATTAGCATCTGTAATGGCTGTTGTTGTGTTCGAGCCGAGAATGAATGTTAGTGTTTCGCCAGCAGCATTTTGCCAGGAGTCTGATCCTTGCTTATATTGAAGCTGCGCAGTGACTTCTATGACTTCACCACAAATTCCTTCTGTTGGCCCCAGATTGATTAGTTGAGTCTGATAAGCATCTGTAAAAAAGGTTTCTGCAAACCAGCCGGAGTTGTAGCCCAAGGCCGTAAGTTGAAAGGCGGTTCCCAATTCTTGTTCCAAAACATACCAATCATCGTAGATGTCGCCATTGGCATCGGGGATGATGTACCACGGATCATGGGAGTGATCCGGAATGTTGGGGTCGATGTGCGTAAGTGTCACTAAAACACTATCGTCGTCAAACCAGCCGGAGCCGGTTATAATAACCCATTCACCGGGCCAGTAGTCGTCTTTATCGGTAAAGATTGTTACATCCTGAGCTACACTTATGAAACTAAGCATCAGGAAAGAAATGGTAAGCATCAAGAGGCTGAAAAGCTTTTGAGGCTGAGGTAAAGATTTTTCCTTCATAAGTATTCTTTTTTTAGTTTATCAATTTGCAAAGTGCATTGAAGTATGCGTCGGGGTGATTATCAGTAACTTTTGTTAGTAAGTTAGTGATACGTCGTACCATTTTTTTGTTTTTTAGAAATAACAGCGTGTAGTTTGAGTTTAATCTTCAATAGATTCAGTATTCATCTTAAAAAATGAGTTTATACTCATTTAAAGATGCTTGCAAGGCGCATTTTCAGGTTGTAATAGTGGGGTGCTTCACATTTGCTATGTGAGTTTTATTTCCCTGAAAAATAGATTAGATCCCTTTTGTATTGGAATCAATGTTCAGTGATTCAGTCAGTAAAGTTAAATGTTGATTGAAAAACAGAATAAAAAGTTATGACAATTTTTAGTTTGGGACAATACCTTGTTAAAGACATTGTTATAATGAATGGTTGAATGCCCGGATTAGTTTTCAAACGGGCTTTCTCGATGAGCGAATCCTTGGCATTACCATTCAGGCAATACTGAAAAAGCTGTTTCAACTTTCTGTTAATGAGTGACTCGGTGTGGCTGGACGAAAAAAAGGAATCAGAAACTCATCTTTCTGATTCCTTTAGTTTGGTTGAAGGAGTCTTATTCTTAAGGGGACTTAATTTACCAAGGCATCATAAAGAATTTCTACCGGATGCATTGCTTCACGTCCGGTTCCTTCAGCAATATGATGCCGGCAGGATGTACCGGGTGCAGCGATGATTTCCTTGGAACTAGCTTCGCGCACAGCCGGAAACAGCACCAGCTCGCCAATTTGTTGGCTGAGTTCGTAGTGCTCCTTTTCGTAGCCGAATGAGCCGGCCATGCCACAACAGCCACTGGCAATCTCGCTAACGGCATAATTGGAGGGGATTTCCAGTATCTTCTTCGTACATGATGCGGAGGCAACCGCTTTTTGCTGACAGTGTCCGTGCAGTTTTATATGTTTCGTTTCTTTTGTAAACAGCTCCGGGCTGATGTTTCCTTTTTCAAATTCAGTTGCGATAAATTCATCCAGCATGAAGGTATTTTGAGCCAAGTCTTTTGCTTTTTCCCGTAATTCGTGTCCGACCAATTCAGGGTATTCGTCTCTGAAGGCCAGAATAGCGGAGGGCTCGATGCCCAGAAGTGGCGTTTTATTAGTCACCAGTTGATGGAGGAGTTCAACGTTTTTGTTGGCAATTTTCTGTGCCGTTTTTACCAATCCTTTCGACAGGTAGGTTCGTCCACTCTCCCGGTGTTTGGGGATGGCGACCTCGTAGCCCAGCTTATTCAGCAACAGAATGGCTTGTACTCCGATGTGGCTTTCGTTGTCGTTGGTGAATTCATCGGCAAACAGGTAAACCTTGCCTTTGGCAGAACCATTGAGCTGAATCGGTTTTTTGTACCACTGGCGCAAACTGAGCTTTGACAGTTTAGGAACCTGCCGCTCGGGAGCAAAACCCACAAGTTTTTTAAAGGTGGTGGTTCCCGTTATCCAATTGCTTACGGGGAGTGCCAAACGGGCGAGTTGGTTTAGCCGGGGGAGATAGGCAATAAGCCATGATCGAGGCGGAATGCCATGACTTTCATAGTAGTGTTGCAAAAACTCGGCTTTCAGCTTCGCCATATCTACACTGGATGGACATTCGGACTTGCAGGCTTTGCAAGAGATACATAAATCAAGCACTTCCTTTATTTCTTCATGATCAAAAGGGTTGGGCTTCTCGGACCGGGTCAGAAATTCGCGGAGGATATTGGCTCGTCCACGCGTTGTTTTGTCTTCGTCTTTAGTAGCCATAAATGTTGGACACATGCTGCCGCCAATGGCCACACTCTTGCGGCAATCGCCCGAGCCATTGCATTTTTCCACGGCCCGTAACAGGCCTTTTTGTTCCGAAAAGTCGAAGGTGGTTTCCAGCTTACGGGTTTCGCCAAGCATAAAACGTAAGTTCTCGGTAATGGGAGGGGTGTCCACAATTTTTCCCGGGTTTAAAATTCGATGCGGATCCCAGGTTTGTTTGAGATCTTTTATCAGTTGGTAGTTGTGTTCGCCTAGCATGAAAGGGATAAATTCGCCCCTGAGCCGTCCATCGCCATGCTCGCCGCTTAGCGATCCTTTGTATTTTTTCACCAGTGCCGCTATTTCGCGAGCAATGGTATGGTAAAGCTCCACATCGGCCTCTTCTTTTAAATTCAGAAGCGGGCGCAGGTGAATTTCACCTGTGGCAATGTGCGCATACTTTACGCAACTGAGTCCGTAGCGTGCCAGAATTTCGTCGAATTCGCGCATGTAGTCCGGCAGATATTCCGGAGCGACAGCAGTGTCTTCAATGACGGTTACACTGCGCTTGTCTCCGGGAATATTGGATAGCAAACCCAGTCCCGCCGTACGAAGTGCCCACACGCGTTTGATGTTATCGGGTCCCTGAACCAGCGGAAAGTGGTAGCCAAGTTTAGCCGAGCGGAAATCCGCTTCGAGTTGATGCGCAATAGCAAGAATCTCGGCCTCTGTTTCGCGGGCAAACTCAATCATGAGCATGGCTTTGGGATCGCCCTGAATGAAAAAGCGGTTTTTGCGCTGTTCAATATTTCCTTTGGTGCAATTCATAATGATGTCATCCATTAATTCAATGGCACCGGGATTGTGTTTGAGGGCAATTAAGTTGCCTAGGTAAGCTTCCTGTAAACTATCAAAATGGGCACACACCAAGCCTTTGTGCTTGGGCGGAAGGGGGATGAGGTTGAGCTTTAATTGGCTTGAAAAGGCCAGTGTCCCTTCACTTCCGGCCAGTAATTTACAGAGGTTTATTTTTTTACCATTGCCGGTAAATGGATCGGTCTCGAGCAGGACATCCAGTGCATAGCCATTGTTTCGGCGCTTCACTTTGGGATCAGGATATTCTTTTCGGATACTTTCCTGGTTGGTCGGATTAGACAGGATGGTGTTGATGTTTTGGTAAATCCGGGTTTCCATACTTTCGGACTTGCCAGCACATTTGGCCTGAAATTCTTCGGTGCTCAATGCTTTGAAATGAACTGATGAGCCATCAGCCAACAAACAGTCAGCTTCCAGAATATGATCGCGGGCACTGCCATAAATGAGCGAATGCAGTCCGCAGGAATTATTGCCCACCATGCCGCCAATGCAGCAGCGGTTGGCGGTCGATGTTTCGGGTCCGTATTGCAGCCCATGAGGAGCTAGAAATTGATTTAGTTCTGCCAGGTTAACCCCAGGTTCAATAATTACCCATCGTTCCTCTGCGTTAAATTCAAGTATTTTGCTCAGGTATTTCGAAATATCGACCACTATTCCTTTCCCTACAACCTGTCCGGCGAGGGAGGTCCCGCCTGCACGAGGAATCACCGATGTTTGATGTTCTTGGGCAAACGTAATAATCTTTTGGAGGTCGGCTTTTGATTTGGGTTTGCATACCGCTTGCGGCATCTCGCGGTACGATGAAGCATCCGTAGCATAAATAATGCGTTGCACATTGCTGGTGTAAACATCTCCCTCCAGATTTTGCTTGAGCGTATAAAACGGGTCGGTTTCTTTCATGGCTAATTTTAGTTTGTAGACTAACAAAAATATCAATTTATTTTGGTGAGTTGAAGATGTTTCAGGATGTTTGAGTAAAAGGTGATGATTCAGATTTCATTTGCTCAAAATTGCCTTGCATTGTTTTACTGTCGAAAAACCTTATATCTTCATGCAATCGATTGTGTTTTGTTCGTTTGCAGCTTAAAAACAATGGGTTCAAAAAACGAATAATTCTCAGGATTAACAATTAATTATCTTTGTTTGGGGAAATGGAGAGGTTATTTTCGCTACTTTTGCATTTTGAATCTTTTACTCGAAAGTTAAAAATCTTAAACCTTAAGATGAAATGATCGTACCAGCTAGTCATGAGCTAATTTGGTATCTGTGTGTGAAAGATAAAGCAAGATAAGAAAAGACAACTTGCTTGTTTGTCTGTTTCTGCCCATTGACAGGAAAAGCATGGCAAGCAGCTATTAATAAATCAGATAAGTTTTTTTCGAATGAAATTACTTGAACGTGTTATTAAGAACTCTCAGAATTATCAAAAACGAATTGTTCTTCCGGAAGGAACTGAACCTCGTACCTTGAGAGCCACAGAAATCATCTTAAATGAAAATATTGCCCGGATTATTTTATTGGGAAATCCGGTAGAAATTATGCAGGCAGCCGAAGAGTGTGGCGTAAACATCAAAGGAGCTGTTGTAGTTGATCCCAAGACTGACGAACGTCGGTCGCATTATGCTGACATGATGGTGGAAATCCGAAAGTCAAAAGGTCTGACCAGGGAAAAGGCGTTGGAGATGTTGGACGAACCCTTGGTTTTCGCGCCTATGATGATTAAGAATGGCGATGCAGATGGCGAAATTGCCGGTGCTGTTAACTCTACTGGTGATGTTTTGCGTCCCGCCTTTCAGTTTGTTAAAACCTTACCTGGCGTAAGTGTCGTTTCCGGTGCTTTTTTGATGTTCGTGAATGATCCACACTTTGGACATGACGGAATTCTTGTTTTCGCTGACTGCGCTGTTATGCCCGATCCCAATGAACGTGAACTAGCTGAAATTGCTGTAACAACAGCCAAAACAGCTAAAGCCATTGTTGGAATGGAGCCACGCGTAGCCATGTTGAGCTTTTCAACTAAAGGAAGCGCCCAGCACGAGCGGGTTAATAAGGTTGTGGAAGCAACCCGACTAGCCAAAGAAATGGCTCCCGAACTGAAGATTGACGGTGAACTGCAGCTTGACGCAGCTTTGATGCCGGATGTTGCCCGGTTGAAAGCTCCTGATAGTGAAGTTGCCGGACGTGCGAATATCTTGGTATTCCCTGGTTTGGAAGCAGCCAATATTGGCTATAAATTAGTACAACGACTGGCTAAAGCCGAAGCAATTGGACCCGTTCTGCAAGGAATGGCAGCTCCAATTAACGATTTATCCAGAGGTTGTTCGGTAAGTGATATTGTTAATATGGTAGCGATTACCTCTAATCAGGCGGCTACCTCGTTCGAATAAATTTAGTTGCAAATGGCTAGTGAAGTTATTTATGAACCAATTGAAGAATTTGGTTTAATTAAGAAACAAGTTTCAAAGGCGCTTTTCTCTAAAATCGGCTTGGTAGGCTGTGGACTCGTAGGACAGAATATTGCCCGCGTGGCGAGCTTCTACGGTATTGAAGTCGTTTTTATTGAAGTTAGCGAAGAGAAAATCAGAGAAGCTTACCGGAATATTGAAAAAGTTCTGGATAACCGGATTGAACACTGGGGCTTGACTCAGGGTGAAAAAAGAGCCATCCTTTCGCGAATCAAAGGTTCGTTGGATTACAAGGATTTGGCAGGTTGTGATTTTGTGGTGGAAGCCATCCGTGCGGTTAACCGTGGTGGAAAAATTAAGGAACGTAAAAAAATCTTTCAGCAGATTGAAGAAGTGGTTGATCGCGATTGCATTATCGCAACGAACTCGACCACGATCATCATTACCGAACTGTCGTCGGAAATGAAATATAAAGATCGCTGCATCAGCTTTCATTTTTCTGTTTCATCGCGCGAATCGCGGATCATGGAAGTTGTCAAAGGACTTTATACGTCTGAAGAATCTTATGCCAAAGTTTGTCAGTTTGTCAAACTCATCAACCGGACAATTATTCCTGTTGAAGAGTCTGCAGGGCTGGTAAGCGTTCGTCTTTTTGTGGTTTTACTCAATGAAGCCTGTGAAATCCTGATGGAAGGGATAGCCACGATGGAAGATATTGATACCACAATGAAAATTGGGCAGGGAATGAGATTGGGACCATTTGAATTGGCCGATAAAATGGGCTTGGATAAAATTGTCCGTTGGATGGAAAACATCTATGCTGAATTTGGTGACGTTCATTTTAAACCGTCTCCATTTATTAAGCGCTTGGTACGTGCCAAGCAGTTGGGCGTTTCTACCGGAAAAGGTTTCTATGAATACGATGAGGAAGGAACCCGGATCTTAAACAGCGCAAATATTTGTTAAAAAACAATCTCAACGAAAATTTTGAAGGAATGATAATTCTGGTATTAAACTGCGGAAGCAGTTCCATAAAATATCAACTTTTCAATATGGATGGCCAGCAAGTGGTTGCCAAAGGAGGAGTTGAAAAGCTGGGCATGAAAGGCTCATTTTTAAAGCACCAACATGCAGACGGACGAAAAATTGTTTTCGAAGGTGAAATCTTAGATCACAAAAGTGGTGTTGAATATATTCTTGGGGTACTAACAAGCGCTAAATATGGTTGCCTGAAGAGTCTCGAAGAAATTGATGCGGTTGGACACCGGGTTGTGCATGGTGGAGAGTATTTTCACTCCAGCGAATTGATTACTGATGAAGTAATTGATGCCTTAGTTAAATGTACTGACCTGGCTCCGTTGCATAATCCACCAAACCTAAAGGGGATTCATGCCATGGAAGAGTTGATTCCCGGAATCCCGCAAGTAGGGGTGTTCGATACGGCTTTTCATCAAACTATGGACGCGAAGTCGTACATGTATGGTATTCCTTATGTGTTGTATGAAAAATATGGCATTCGTCGTTATGGCTTTCACGGAACCAGCCACCGCTACGTTACCAAACGTGCATGTGAACTGCTGGGCCGCGACTACGAAACACAGAAAATTATTTCGTGTCACTTAGGAAATGGAGCTTCAATTGCTGCTATTAAAGATGGCAAATCGTTTGATACTAGCATGGGATTCACTCCTTTGGAAGGCTTGGTGATGGGAACTCGTTCCGGTGATCTCGACATTGGTGTGGTTACTTACATCATGGAAAAAGAAGAGCTGGGCATTAAATCGGCGAATACTTTATTTAATAAGCACAGTGGAATGCTCGGCTTGTCTGGCGTTTCATCAGATATGCGTGAAATTGAAGATGCAAGAGATAAAGGTAATGAGCGGGCTTCTATGGCGCTTGATATTTATGACTATCGCGTTAAGAAATACATTGGTTCGTACATCGCAGCAATGGGTGGGGTCGATATCTTGATTTTTACCGGTGGAATTGGTGAGAATGGTGATACCACACGCTTTGGAGCTGCTGGCGAATTAGAGTGTATGGGGATTTACCTGGACAATGAAAAGAATGACGGACTTCGTGCTAAAGAAGCTGTTATCAGTACCGACGATTCACCCGTAAAAGTGATGGTCGTTCCGACAGACGAAGAATTAATGATTGCTTTGGATACTGAGGTAAAAGTGAAGGAACTTGTGAAATCGTAAGTTGTTTTAGTTTGAAAATCAGAATCCGAAAGTTCAGGATTAAAAATATTTTTCATTTGACATCCGATGCAGCAATGTGTCGGATGTTTTGTTTTTCAGGGGTTTAAAAACATTTTTTTAGATTGATATTTGTTCTGTAAATTCAACTGTTCTTAGTCTATCTTTACACTGATATAATGAGCAAATGAATATAAAACACATAACAGAGCTGTTGCTTTTAGCCAAAGAGCAACCAACCCAACGGATGGTTGTCGTCAACGGAGTCGACAATCATAGTCTTGAAGCGGCCGAGCATGCCCGGAAGCTTGGTATCGTGGAGGTTATTGTTACCGGTGATAAAAAGCGTATTGAAACAAGCTGCGAGCAATTGGGAATTGAAGCGGCCAACTTCCAAATCATCGAGGCATGTTCTGAAGATGAATCAGCCTTGGAGGCAGTTAAGCTGATTCAGGCAGGAAAGGCCGACTTGGTCATGAAAGGCCTAATCAGCACCGATAAGTACATGCGTGCTATTCTAAATAAGCAATTTAGCTTGGTTGACCCAGGAGGCTTGCTCACCCATGTTACGCTAATCGACAACAAGTCGTACCACAAATTATTAATTGTTACAGATGTGGCTATCATTCCGTATCCAAGCCTTAAGCAGAAAGAAATCATGGTTCGCTATCTGATTCAGGTAGCCCGAAAGCTGGGAATCAGGCAGCCCAAGGTAGCACTGATAGCGCCAACAGAACAAGTGATTGAATCGATACCTGCTTGTGTTGATGCTGCTAAGTTGAAACAGATGGCAGTAGAAGGGCAGTTCCCCGGCGCTTTTGTCGATGGGCCGATGGCTTTGGATGTCGCCATCGATCAAGAGTCGGCAGCTATTAAACAGATGAACTCAGAAACGGCTGGTGATGCGGATTGTCTGCTTTTTCCAAACATTGATGCCGGCAATGTGTTTTACAAGACCAATGCCAAACTGTGTCAGGCCGAACAGGCTGCAGTAGTTGTCGGTGCCAAGGTCCCGGTTGTTTTATCATCCCGGGGCGATCGCACGCAAACTAAATTGAATTCCATTGCTTTGGCTGCATTAATGAGTCATTAAAACTATGAATGAATACCGAATTTTAGCTATTAATCCAGGTTCTACGTCAACCAAATTTGCTGTTTATTTCAATGATGAATGTAAGCTGAATAGAACTTTGCGTCATTCCATCGATGAATTGTCCAGTTACAAAAGTATTTTAAAGCAATTCGACTATCGGAAGGGGATGATCATTGATGCCTTGATGGAAGAAGGTTTTGATGTGGATAGCCTGAAATACATTATTGGACGGGGTGGCCTGACTTATCCTTTGGAGTCGGGGGTATACCTGGTTAATAATGATATGTTGAAACACGCCAGCGAAGGCGTTTACGGACAACATGCCAGTAATTTGGGGCCGCTGATTGCTGACTTTATTGCCAACCAAATTCCGGGAGCAAAAGCCTTTATCGCCGATCCGGTGGTTACAGATGAACTGGACGAAATTGCCCGAATTACGGGGCATCCCCGGTTTCAAAAACGATCTATTTTTCATGCGCTCAACCAAAAGGCCACAGCCCGTTTACATGCTAAAAAGCACGATGTGCCCTATGAAAGACTGAACCTGATTGTTGCCCATCTGGGCGGGGGGATTTCCGTAGGAGCTCATAAACAAGGGCGGGTAGTTGATGTAAACAATGGCTTGGATGGCGATGGTCCTTTCAGCCCTGAGCGAAGTGGAGGCTTGCCAACCGGGCAAATCATCGATTGGTGCTTTGACAGTCGTATGAGCAAAGCGGATATTCGGCGTATGGTGGTGGGCGAAGGTGGTTATGTGGCCTATTTAAGGACTAATGATGCCCGGGAGGTCGAAGAAATGGCCAGCCAGGGAAACGCGAAAGCGCAGCTAATTCAGGATGCCATGGCATACCAGGTGGCTAAAGCAATTGGCGAAATGGCTGTTGTTCTGGATGGTCAAATCGATGGTATTCTGCTTACCGGAGGGGTGGCCTATAGTGATTACATCACGGCTTATATTGAGAGGAAAGTTGGATTCTTAGGTCGTGTTTATGTGTATCCCGGGGAAGACGAATTGGAAGCCCTGGCTAAAAATGCGCTGCGGGTTGCCCGTCACGAAACTCAAGCGAAAGCCTATCAGCCTATGATTGATAGAGTCGATACATACTAATTTTCTGTTCGTCTTCTGTTGGCGAACTTTTTGGGGTGCCCTTGCTGAATGAGCTTGTTTTCAGTACTTATAACTTCATGGTCATTAAGCTCGGCTGTGATCTTTTCCGGTAATTCAAGGTATGTTAAACCCACTTTTTTGTGTTGTTGAATAAGATGCATAAACTTTTATCCCTCTTCGGAACTTATTAATATAAGGTTTTTCAAAAAAATGGCTGTGCTGAACCTTGATGGCATTGTTGGTTTTGAAAGACGATTTTCATGTTAATAAACCTAGCCTTTTCCTTCTGGAAAAAAGGACAAGGCGGTGTTCTAAAGTGCTTGTCGATTTTTAATAAAGTTGTATATTTAAAATGGACACGATAGTCATCAGTAGCATCTTATGGAACACCTTAGCAACCATAATCAGAGCGTATGGCTAAAAAAGAAAAGTTAAAAAAGGAATTGGGTCTGTTTGATGTTTTTTCAATTAGCACGGGAGCCATGTTTAGCTCCGGCTTTTTTCTCTTGCCAGGTCTGGCTTCCCAATTTACCGGACCGTCTGTTTTTATTGGCTATTTGGTGGCAGGTTTGCTTATCCTTCCTGCCATGTTTAGCATAGCTGAAATTTCCACAGCGCTTCCACGTTCGGGAGGGGCTTATTTTTTTCTTGATCGCAGTTTGGGGCCATTAATTGGTACGATTGGCGGCTTAGGGACGTATCTGGCGCTGGTGTTTAAAACCGCTTTTGCCATTGTGGGTATAGGTGCTTATGCCGCTTTTTTCTGGGACGTACCTGTCAAAACGATTGCTATTGCTGCAACTTTCTTTTTTATGGGCCTTAACTTAATTGGCGCCAAGAAGACTTCACGACTCCAAAATTTCTTCGTCATTTTTTTATTGGTGGTGTTGGGTACTTTTGTTGTTGAAGGGCTTTTCCGGATCTTTTTTACCGAAGGAATCGACAAACCGTCGATTAATAATCATTTCGAACCTTTCTTCACGCACGGATTTGAAGGTGTGATAACCACGGCTGGCTTTGTGTTTGTTTCTTACTTGGGCTTGACCAAGATTGCCAGTGTGGCGGAAGAAATTAAAAATCCGGAGCGAAATATTCCCTTAGGCATGCTTTTATCGCTGATTGTTACAGGCACAATCTACTTTTTAGGGGTTTTTATAATGGTTTCCATAATCAATCCTACCGATTTTGCTCAAGATCTGGCACCCGCTGCGACTGTTGCGAAGCATCTTTTCAGCTGGCTGCCGGGTGATTTAGGAACTTACCTGATGATTGGAGCCGCCATGGCTGCCTTTGCTTCAACGGGAAATGCCGGTTTGCTTTCGTCTTCCCGCTATCCGTTTGCGATGGGCCGCGACAAACTTTTCCCCCCAATGTTTTCTAAGGTTGGGAAAAGCGGTGCACCCATTACTTCGATCCTATTGACGACTGCCTTGGTTATTATCTTCATCCTGGTTTTTTCAGAAGAAGGCATTGCTAAATTGGCCAGTACTTTCAACCTGATCATTTTTATGCTGATCAACTTCGCGGTAATCGTTTTTCGAAAAAGCAACATCGAATCGTATGATCCTGGGTTTAAGTCACCCTTGTATCCGGGCATGCAGGTGGCCGGAATCTTTATTTCTTTGGTTTTGATTATTTACATGGGATGGATGGCGATTCTTTTTAGCGGATTAATCACTTTCCTGGCGGTGCTCTGGTACAATTACTATGCGAAAGGTAAAGTCAAGCGCGAAGGAGCTGTTTTTCACTGGTTCGCTTTGTTGGGGAAAAACCAGCATGTGGAACTGGAAAATGAATTTATGACCATTTTGAAAGAAAAAGGTCTTCGGCAGGGCGATCCGTTTGATACCACCATTATTAAGGCGAGAATTGTGACGGCCCATTCGGATTTAGACTTTAATGGTCTGGTGGATCAAGTATCCGATTCGCTGTCGAAAGAGATGGCGATCGACAAAGAGTTCCTCGTAACAGAATTTCATACCCTGTCTGCTATTGATCCTGCACTGGTTATGCCCGAGGTGTCCATTCAATATGCCCGATATGAAAAGATCGAAGAGCCAACTTTGCATATTGTGCTTGCCAATCCGGGTATCTCCAAGCCGGTTGGTAAAGGAGATATCCAGTCCGTGGATCATATTAAAGTATTTTTCTTTTTGGTTAATCCGGCTAAGGAGTTTCGCTTACAGTTGCGGATGTTGTCGCGGCTAATGAATATTGTTGAACGTGAAGACTTTGTGCAAAATATGTTGCTTCAATCCAATGATCGGGAGATCAAGGAATACCTGCTGCATAACGAACGTTTCATCACGGTAAGACTGTTGAAAAATACAACACAGGCTGAGATGATTGGCAAGCAGCTGAAAGATATCAAATTTCCGTCCGATGTGTTGGTGGCGCTTGTCGAACGTGATGGACGCTCTTTTGCACCTCATGGCTACACGGTGATGCAGGAAAATGATGTGTTGACCATTATTGGCGAACCACGTTCGATTAAGCAAATGTTTGATCTTTATATGGGACAACCTTAAGTGACTGGTTATAGTTAACTTCTGTGTTTTTTATGGCTAAATATGGCTGAATCACCCGTTGGGAAAGGTTTATGCACGAACCGAAAAACAAAAAAATCGTAGACTGTTTGAAGCTTATTTGTATCTTGGAGCTTAAAATAAAAGCGAATTCATGAGTGCATATTTGTTTGTGATTGGTCTTTGTGTAGTGGTGATCGTTTCTTTTTTCTTTAATCTTTTGGCGCAGAAGACAAATATCCCCAGTGTATTAATGCTTATTCTGCTGGGCTTGGGACTTCAGCAGGTGTTGAAATATTATGGGATTGTACCTCAATACTACAATACACTTGAAGTGCTTGGTATTGTTGGGTTGATCATGATTGTGCTTGAAGCTGCGCTTGATCTCGAACTGAAGAAGGAGAAGTGGCCGATTATCTGGAAATCATTTGTTATTGCCTTTGCATCTCTGGCATTCTCTTCCGTTTTAATTGCTTATGTCACTCAGTTTTTCATCCAGAACATGGAATTTTTTCCGGCGCTCATTTATGCCATTCCGTTCTCCATCATGAGTAGTGCCATTATCATTCCCAGTGTAGCAAACTTAAGTAAAGACAAACGCGAATTTATGATTTATGAGAGTACCTTTTCGGATATTCTTGGAATCATGCTTTTTTATTTCCTGATTGAGAATGTTAACGCCAGCGGAGCGGGTGAAGTCGCTTTTGCGGTGGGCAGCAACATTATACTTACCCTGGTTATTTCAGTGGTGCTAAGTTATGGACTGACTTATGTGATTCAGTACATTAAAACAAGTGCCCGCTTTTTCCTGTTTTTGGCTGTTCTTGTACTGTTATATGCGGTGGCCAAGTTGTTTCACCTTTCTTCGTTGTTAATTATTCTGATGTTTGGTTTGTTGCTTCGAAATCACAAAATTTTGCTGTGGGGCCGGTTATCACGATGGCTTAACGACAAAGCGATAGACGGACTGTTTGAAAACTTTAAGATGGTAACTATTGAGAGTTCCTTTTTGGTCCGCACCTTCTTTTTTGTTGTTTTCGGAATTAGCTTGTCTGTCGAAACATTGGTCAACTGGGAAGTTTGGATGATGAGTGGCCTTTTCTTGCTGATTTTGTATGTCATTCGCTATTTCATGTTTTTCACGGTGGAACGAAAAGATATCTTCCCACAGATTTTTTTGGCTCCACGCGGCTTGATATCCATTCTGTTGTTTTTTGCTATTCCCGAAGACTTTAAAGTGCCTGAATTTGAAAGCGGGGCCTTACTGGTCGTGATCATCTTTTCGAGTCTGATTATGGCCTGGTCATTAATTTCACAAACAAGTAAGGCACGGGCTCTGAAGCGAAAAGGAAATGGTGATCCGGAATTGCCGACCAATTCATCGGAAGAGCAGAGTAGCAAAAATCATTACGATGAATATTTTTACAGGAATTAAGCCGGAATAAGTAGGCGAGGACTTGCAAAGTAAGATAGGTTCTTCACAGCAGAAGAATCACTACGAATTCTTTGTTTCAAAAGAAAACTCCTATTTTTGATCGGATCAGTATTTGGCCACTAAAGAAACCTAAAATAAACGAAGCTGTTATGAAATATTGTGTGCTCCTTATATCACTAGTTTGTAGCCTTCAGGTTAATGCTCAGCGGAGTGACGTGAATTACGATGAAAATGAAGTGCCTGGCTACAACCTTCCAGAATTACTGATTTCTAAAAGCGGGCGAAAAATCAAAAATACCAAGCGTTGGGAGAAAATTCGGCGTCCTGAAATCGTGAAGCTTTTTCAGCAGGAAGTGTATGGTAAAATCCCCAAGGAAATAGACATTGATGAGGTTGTGGTGCATGAGCAAGCCGGAGATGCATTTGATGGCCTGGCTAAGCGGCGGCAGGTGGAACTGATTTTTAGAAAAGATGATCAAGAATTAAGCGTGGAAATTCTGCTGTATCTGCCTAAGATAAATGAAAAAGCCCCTCTGTTTGTGGGCTATAATTTTAGCGGAAACCATACTGTAGCTGATGACCCTGATATTCGTTTAACCGAATCGTGGGTGGGCGACGAACCATCGCTTGGCATTGTGCACAACCAGGTGACCGAGCAGTCGCGTGGCGCTAAAAGTGAGCGCTGGCCTGTCAAGACCATCATCGAAGCAGGCTATGGGGTGGCTACTATTTATTGTGGCGATGTTGATCCGGATCGGGATAATTTTCAGGATGGCATTCACCCATTTTCCTACCAGCTGGGACAATTTCGTCCGGGATATGATGAGTGGGGAACGATTAGTGCCTGGGCTTGGGGACTGACCAAAGCGATGGATTATTTTACAAGCGATACCGATATTGATTCCTCTCAAGTCATTGTTGTTGGTCACTCGCGTTTAGGGAAAGCTGCTTTGTGGGCTGCGGCTCTTGATCAGCGGTTTGCCATGTGTGTGTCAAATAACTCGGGGTGTCTGGGCGCTGCTCTGTCCCGAAGACAATTTGGCGAAACGGTTGGTGTCATTACGCATGCCTTTCCACATTGGTTTTGCGAAAACCTAAGCAAGTATTCTTCCCGGGAAGAAAAACTTCCGGTCGATCAGCACATGTTGCTGGCCTTGATCGCACCACGCCCATTATATGTTACGAGTGCTACTGAAGATTTATGGGCCGATCCGAAAGGCGAGTTTTTGGCAGCTGTTGAAGCCGGGAAAGTATATGGATTATATGAAAAGGAAGGGTTGCCTGTGACTGAAATGCCTGTGCCGGATACGCCTGTATTTGGAACTATTGGTTACCACATCCGAGCCGGAAAGCACAACATTACCTCTTATGATTGGGAGCAGTTTATTGATTTTGCCAACGAACGGCTGACACCTGCAGAATAAGACCTGAAAAGTTCCTCAGGCTGCCGCTCAGGATTGAACAGGATAGACTTCTTTCCGAAGTTGTTTTTATTTGTTTGATCTAAGCACAAAACGATCAAAGACAAAATATATGAAAAAAAATAATTTTCTGGCTTTTGACTTGGGAGCGTCAAGCGGGAGAGCTATCCTGGGGACGCTGAACGATGGAAAGCTGGAGTTGACGGAAGTTCATCGTTTCGAAAATCAGATGCAATTAATCCAGGGACATTTCTTCTGGAATATTTTTAGCTTGTTTAATGAACTAAAAACCGGCTTGAAGAAGTGTGTTCAGGAGTTTGGTATTCAGCCCGATTCGGTTGGCGTGGATACTTGGGGTGTCGATTTTGTTCATCTGAACAAAGAAGGCATGCTTATCTCGCTGCCCTTTGCCTACCGCGATTCCCGGACCGACACGGCCATGGAAGATTTGTTTCAGCAGGTTCCCAAAGAAGAGGTGTATCTGCAAACTGGAATTCAGTTTATGCAATTCAATAGCTTATTCCAGTTGTTTTCTATGGTGAAGGATCAATCGTCGTTGCTGGAAATTACCGATAAGATTTTATTTATGCCGGATGCCCTGAATTACTTGTTCTCGGGAAAGGCAGTCACTGAATTGTCGATTGCCAGCACCAGTCAAATGATTGTTCCAGGCAAAAAGGAATGGCAAACCGAGCTGTTGGATAAAGCCGGCATTCCGAGCTCAATATTAACCGAATTGGTTGATCCGGGAACAGTCATCGGAACCATTCAGGCGGATGTTGCAGAAGAGACTGGCAGCCTTCAGGTTCCTGTTGTTGCTGTGGCCGGACACGACACGGCATCGGCAATCGCTTCAGTTCCGGCTATCGATAAAAATTACGCGTATATCAGCTCCGGTACTTGGTCGTTGATGGGAATTGAAAGCGACCAGCCCTTGGTTTCGGACCAAACCCTGAAAATGAACTATACCAATGAAGGCGGTGTGGAAGGAACGACGCGCTTTTTGAAAAATATCATGGGGATGTGGCTTGTTCAGGAATGCCGCCGAACCTGGCTGAAAGAGAAAAATTATAGCTGGGACGAGATGGTGCAGCTGGCGAAAGGTGCTGAGCCTTTTAAATATCTGATCAATCCCGATGATACGGTATTTCTGAATCCAGGTAATATGCCCAAAGCCATTGACGATTATTGTCAGGCGAGCGGGCAGGGAAGTCCGGAAACTCATGCCGAAATTATTCGATGTGTGTACGATAGTCTTGCCCTGAAATATCGCTTCACACTGGAGCAGATTCGTATGGTTAGTGAGCAGCCCATTGAACGAATCCACATTATCGGAGGTGGCGCGAATAATCGCTTCTTAAATCAGTTGACTGCCGATGCAACGAAGTTGACAGTGATTGCAGGACCAACAGAAGCTACGGCTACCGGAAACATCTTGGTGCAGGCCAAAGCGATGGGTGCGTTGCAATCGTTGGAGGCCATGCGTCAGGTGGTTCGGGATTCTTTCGAAGTTGAAGAATTCAAGCCAAATCCTACTCTAGATTGGGATAATGCTTATCAAAAATACTTAAGTTTGTAAGGCGGGAGTTACTGAATCTGAGAACTTGTAGCTAGCCGTAACGGCATTTCATCGTTTTCAAAACAGCTTTCCAGTATCGCTGTGAAAAATATACTGAAGCACAAAGCCCTGATAAATCTGTTAATGATTTATCAGGGCTTTTTATTAGTGTGTGCAAAATCCTGTTGCCTTATTCGTTATGTTTTAATTAGAAAGCCTATTTTTGATATTAATAATTTTCCTTAAACACTGCTTGGTTTGTTTTTTTTATCGAATACTCCGTCAAAAGCAACTTATAATTCTGACTGTGAAAGCAAACTGCAACTCTGGGAGAACGAATCAGCTTATTGCAAAACAAAAAGCCATCGATTTTTGTAATAATGAACATGAAAGACAGACCTATTTGAAATATAAATTTTAGTCCGATGAAACAACAACTCAGTATGCTTTTTTTGCTGTTTTCGCTGGTTGCAACAGCGCAAACAGGCTTTGATTTAAACAGTGTAATTCCTGAAGCTCCCGAAATTCGAAAAGGAGTTTTGGATAATGGCTTAACGTATTATATTCGCCACAATGAAGAGCCCAAGAACCGGGCGAGTTTTTACATTATTCAGAACGTAGGCGCTTTGCTGGAAGAAGATAACCAAAATGGCTTGGCTCACTTTCTGGAACACATGGCCTTTAATGGCACGGAGAATTTTGAAGGCAAGGGCATTTTGAATACCCTGGAGAAGCATGGGGTGGCATTTGGTCGCAACATAAATGCTTACACCTCTTTCAATGAGACCGTATATAACCTGAGCGATGTGCCGACGACCCATGAGGGCTTGGTGGATACCTGCTTGCTGGTTCTGCATGATTGGTCTGACTTTCTGCAGCTGAAGGAAGATGAGATTGACTTGGAGCGTGGCGTTATTGGAGAGGAGTGGCGTACGCGTCGGAATGCTAATTTTCGCCTGTTTAATCAATGGCTTCCGGTGGTCATGAAAGGATCGAAATGGGCTGAGCGCGATATTATTGGCGACACAACGGTGATAAAATATCACGATCCGGCCACTTTACGTCAGTTTTATCATGATTGGTACCGCACCGACCTTCAGGCTATCGCTATTGTTGGCGATGTGGATGTTGATGCTATTGAAATGAAGGTGAAGAGCTTGTTCTCATCGATCGAGCCGGTTGAGAATCCCAAAGAACGTCCCAATTTTCGCATCCCTAGTCATGAAGAAACTTACTATGTGTTGGCAACAGATGATGAAGCCACTCAATCGCAAATCAATATTTATATTCTGGATGAAAATAAAGATGGTCAGGAGAAAAGCTATGCCGACTTAAGAGATGCTTATATTACTTCGTTGTTTAACTCGATGAGTGGCATGCGTATTCAGGAATTGCTGCAAACCGGAACTCCGCCTTTCGTATCGGGAGGAACTCGCAGAGGCGGTTTGGTTCGGGGCTATGATGCCTACAGTATCAGCGTGACGGCCAACAGCAATGAAGAAGCTAAAGCATTGGAGGCTATTATGGTCGAAACAGAACGTGTTAAACGTTATGGCTTTGCCGAAAGTGAGTTGGAAAGAGCGAAAACTAATTTCCTGACCCGTTTTGAGAATCAGTACAATGAGCGCGATAAAATTTCGAATGATCGTTATGCCCGGGAGTACGCGCA
Organism: Sunxiuqinia sp. sy24; assembly: GCF_052677165.1. Taxonomy (NCBI): domain Bacteria; kingdom Pseudomonadati; phylum Bacteroidota; class Bacteroidia; order Marinilabiliales; family Prolixibacteraceae; genus Sunxiuqinia; species Sunxiuqinia sp. sy24. The sequence goes on along the minus strand of NZ_JBQYLH010000022.1, from coordinate 19,703 downwards.
AAACTACTTGGTGAAGGAGCCTGTTCCTGGCATCGAACGGGAGTACGAATTTGCTAAAGAGGTGATTCCGACCATCTCAGTAGAGGAGATTTCGGCTAAAGCCAAAGAGTGGATCAAAGCGGAAAATCGCACCATCGTGATTACCGGACCAACCGATGCTGAACATCTTTCGGAAGAAGAAGCCAAGAGTATTATCGCAAAGGTGGAGTCGATGGAAATAGCTCCTTATGAAGATAAGGTTGCTGCTGCTTCGTTGATTAGCGAAGAACTACAGGGATCTAAAGTGAAGACCACGAAACGCTTGGATGCCTTTGATGCGGTGGAGTGGACTCTGGAGAATAATGTGAAAGTAGTTTTTCGTCATGCTGACTATGAAAAAGATAATGTGACGCTGCTTGCTTACAGCCTTGGTGGTAGTTCGTTGTGGGACAATGAATACGTTCCTTCAGCCGATATGACTTCAACTTTTATGGAAGCTTACGGTGTGGGTGATTTTGATGCGATTAGTCTGCAGAAAATGCTGACAGGTAAAAAAGTTTCACTTTCGCCTACACTTGGTTCGTTGACCGAAGGGTTTAGCGGGTCAACGACTCCCAAAGATTTTGAGACCATGATGCAGTTGGCCTATCTGTATTTTGAAAAGCCACGTTTTGATGAGGAAGCGCACAACGCTTTAATGTCTCGTTACCTGGCTTTTGTAGCCAATATGGAAAAAGATCCGCAGAAAATTATGCGCGATTCCTTATCCTTCATCATTGCTGATTATAATCCTCGGGTAAGAACAATGAATACGAAATACCTTCAGGATGTTGATTTTAACGAGATTCAAAAGATTTACAAAGACAGGATACAGGATGCGGGCGACTTCACTTTCTTTATTGTCGGAAACATTGAAGAAGAGACAGCGCTGGCGATGGCCGAAAAATACCTGGGGTCACTAGCCGATTCGGATCGGGAAGAGAACTGGAAAGATCGCGATATTCGCTCTCCGGAAGGTAAGACTGAAAAAGTGATCCCCGTGCCTTTGACCACTCCAAAAGCCAATGTTAATGTTCGCTATGAAAGTGAAGTGGAGTATACACAGAAAAACTTGCTGGCAATTAAGATTCTCGAGGGAATTCTTGATCTTCGTTTTACCGAAACCATTCGCGAAGATGAAGGTGGAACTTATGGCGTTGGCATTCGTGGCGGAATGAGCAAATACCCAATCAGCAAAGGAACAATGCGCATTCTTTTCGATTGCGATCCCGTGCGTGCCGACCAGCTCAAGTCGATTGTTTATCGCGAAATTGATAAAGTTATTGCTGAAGGCCCAACGGATGTTGATTTTGATAAAACCATCAAGAATTTATTGAAAGACCGTGAGCAATCTCGTGAGCACAACAGATTCTGGTTGAGTTCGTTGTACAACTACTATTTTACAGGAATTAATTCAGCCGAACCGGCCAATTATGAGGAAATCCTGCAAAACATGACCTCCAATGATATTCAGCAATTTGCCACCGACTTTTTCGACGGTGCTGATTTGATTGATGTGGTCTTTGTCCCTTCGGATTCGGAATAAACATCCTCTAGAATTGAAAAAAGCGAAGCCGGTATTAGCCAGTTTCGCTTTTTTTTGCTCTTATCCTTTGTACCAAAAGTTAGATCGAACTTCGGTTTGCAGGTTTTACTTCGATCGTTGTTCCATCTTTTCAATCAGGCTTGCGGCTTCCTGCATCTGCTCGATCTTGCCCAGGTCCATCCAAATCGATTGATCATCGATAAACGCTTTGATGGTTTCGCTTTTTGCCAGGCGCAGGTACAAATCAATACTCGAAAACTTACCGTGCTCTTCGATCCGATTTAGCAGTTCGGGCTGGATGAGTTGAATACCACTAAAGGCATAGGGCGCCGATTGCTCAAATTGCTCTGGTCGGGCTATTTTGCTGGCTCCGGTTTTCATGTTTTTCCAGCCGGTGAGCTGCTGATCTTTGTTGAACAGCAGGTAACGCGAGGTATCTCGTTGGCGGACAACCAGACTGGCCAGGGCCTTTTCTTGCTGATGAAAATCAAGTAATGCGCCAAATGAGAGGTTGGTCAGTACATCGACATTCAGGATTAATATCGGCTCATTTGGTTTGAACAGCGGCTTGGCCTTAAGAATACCGCCACCGGTGTCCAGCAGTTCATCCGTTTCGTCCGAAATCTGAATCCGCATTCCAAAGTTGTTGTTGCTTTGAAGAAAACTTTTGATTTGTGTCGCAAAATGATGAACGTTGATGACAACATCGTTGATGCCTTGCTTTTTCAAGTTCAAAAGGCAGCGTTCCAGTAAATTTTTCCCATGAATTTCAACCAGCGCTTTGGGCCGGCTATTCGTTAGCGGCTGAAGCCGTGTTCCCAGCCCTGCGGCAAATATCATTGCTTGCATGTGATCTCTTTTTTGGTAAAAATAATGCATTCTTTCAGGAAAGAAAATGAATCTGAATTAAACGAATGTAGGATTTCGTAGTCAATAGGTTGAATGTCAAAAAACAACCGATGAAATAAGCTCGAATAATTACAGGAGAATGAAATTCCCCGGCAAGTTCCATCAAGTTCAAATAACAATAAGCAGAAATAAAATGAGAAAATTGTATGTATTATTAGTCGTGTTGGCAGCTACTATTGGTGCCAGCTATGCTCAGCCCGGAGGACAAAGACAACGCATGAGCCAGGAAGATCGGGATAAGCAAATGATTGAAACACTCGGATTGGACGAGGCTCAACAGAAAAAGCTGACTGCAATTAATGAGAAGTACCAAAAGTCGTTTACCGAGATGCGTGAGCAAATGCAAAAAGCGACCGATGAAGAGCGCAGGGAGCTATTTCCTAAAATGCGGGAACAAATGGAAAAAAGAAACAAAGAAATTCGCGCGATGCTGACCAAAGAACAAGCGGAGAAGTTTGATGAAATGCAAAAGAAACGACAAGAACGAATGAACAACCGACGCACTCCCAGTGAGCGGGGAGGTGCCAGAAGACCTGGAAAGTAGACCAGGGAGTAAGGTCTCGGCTGGTAATTAGTTAGATGTCAGAAAAGAGGCTGTCCAATGTTATGGACGGTCTCTTTCATTTTATACCCTTTCTACTCAATTTCCTAATCCTGTCATAAAGTACGTCAACTTAAATTGAAATTCGTTATTTTCGGCTCTTGGTTTGAAGATGAATGAGGCAAAAAAACATACCGATATCCGGGTTTTAACAGGCGAAGAGATTGAAGGCTTTCTGGACTTAAATTGCCCTTTTAAACCCTCGTACTATGCTTTTTTATTGGTAAAAGAAGGCTTTGTGGAAGTACGTTATAAGCTGAGCCGGCATGTGCTTAAGCCCAGCGACGTTTTAATGATTAATCCGCAGGTCGTGTATGAGTTTTTGAATATTTCCAAAGCAGGAGCTATGATGATGATGGTTGTGGAAAAGAACTTTCAATTGCTTGTGCCTACTCGTTTTAGCAAGTTGGATACCATTCATTATTTTGCAACGTCTTCTATTCTTCACTTAACGTTCATCGCTGAAGATTTTTCACATACCTGGCAATTGGTCCAGATGATCAGGACAAAGAATAAATCTAAAAACTATCGTTTTGCAGATGATTTGATCCATACTCTTTTTGCATCGGTGGCCTATATGCTTATTGAACGGATTGGGCAGGTTGCAGCTCAGCAAAACACTTCGGAAAACAGAAGTGAAATGCTTACCCTTGAGTTTATTAAACTCTTGCAAATTCATTTTCGAAAACATCACAACTTGGATTTCTATGCTGAACGTTTGAAAGTCAGCTCGAAACATCTTTCTGAAACCCTTAAAAAAGTAACTGGTCACACGGCCCGAGAGCTGATTAATATGGTGCTTATTCGGGAGGCCAAAATGCTATTGGCAAATAATGATCTGAAAGTGGCTACAATCGCTGAAATACTTCATTTTAGTGACCAGTTTGCGTTTAGTAAATTCTTCAAACGATTAACCGCCCTTAATCCGACAGCCTATTTTAAACGTCATTCTTTGGACGGCAATCCGTAATTCAGACATGCTTTGCCGTTGGTAGTCTATTTCGTTCTCGGTACGAAAACGAACCTTTGCAGCGGATTATTAAAGTCAGAAAACAATGATGAAAATTAGGAACAGGAAACTGAGGTATTCCGTGTTTATGCTTTTGCTATGCGGAGTTTTGAACCTGAATGCCCAGGAAAAGGCAAAGATTTTCTCTCTGGATGAAATTTGGTCGCTGACCATGGAGAACAATCAGGCCATTAAAGTGTCAGAGGCGGGAGTGAAGGTTGCTACCCAGCAAGTAGCTGTTCAGAAGTTGAGTCACTTGCCAACGATTAATACGTCTCTTAATGCTTTTTATCTGGGAAATGTGACGATTTACGATCCCAATTTTTCGAATAGAGTAGGAGTTGACATGCCTCATTTTGGGAATTCATTTTCGGTACAAGCCCAGCAACTGGTGTTTAAAGGAAATGTAATCAATGAGTCGGTTGAGTTAACCGATTTACAAAGGCAACTGGCCGAACTGAAAGCCCGGGAAGCAATAGAAAGCATGAAGTTTTTGGTGACCGGCAGTTACCTCGACTTGTTTCGCCTTTACAATCAGCAGGCCATCTATTCGAAAAATATTGAGTTAGCCGAGATTCGCTTGAAAAATATCACGGCTATGTTTGAGCAGGATTTGGTGACGAAAGATGATATTATTCGGACACGATTGATGGTTGCTAATTTATATTTGGCTTTGGAGCAAATCGATAACCATATTCGCATTGTCAATGATCAATTGACAACGGCTGCCGGAATTGATGGAGCGATGAAAATTCTCCCCGACTCGTCTATTTTGCTAAACAAGCCAACTGTTGATCCGTTGCTTGATTATCAGTCTCAAGCCAGTCAAAACTATACCGGTTTGCTTACAGCCAGACAAAACGTTAAGATTGCCGAGAAGGCGTTGGACATTACCAAGTCGGACAGGAGTCCGGCGCTTAGTCTTTTTGCTGGCAACAGTCTGCAGCGCCCGCTGACAAATACGAGTCCGGTAGTCGATAAGTACTCCAACGGATGGCAGGTTGGAGCGGCTCTCTCGTTCAATATTTCGTCTTTGTACACCTCAAAGCGTAAAGTCAATTTAAGACGGTTGCAGGTTGCTCAAACGCAGGAGGCGGTTGTGATGCAGGAGCAGAATACCAACTTGGCTGTCAATTCGGTTTACTCGAGCTATCAGGTTGCTTTATCGCAGTTGAAATCGCATGAGGAGAACAAAAAGCTAGCCGATGAAAACTACCGGATGATTGAGAAAAAATATGAAAATCAACTGGCCCTGCTGATTGATATGCTGGATGCGAGTAACTCGAAACTGGCTGCCGATCTGCAATACGCCAATGCCGAAATCAATATTTTGTTTGCCTATTACAAATTATTAAATGCAACGGGCTCATTGTAAGCCTTCATGTTCTACTTTTTGAAAAAATAATCATGGGAAAGAATACAACGAAGAAAAATAAGAGTTTATCTAAGAAGCGAATTGTTATCGCCAATTTGTCGCTGTTTCTGTTGATTTCAGTGTTGATTGTGTGGGGAATCCGGGAATACTTTCACTTAGGAGATGCTGGCTATACCAACGATGCTCAAATTGAAGAATACATTAGTCCGGTTAATTCAAAAGTACAGGGATACATTAAGTACATTGGTTTTGACGAACACCAGCATGTAAGTCAGGGTGATACCCTTTTAATCCTGGATGATTCAGAATATCAAATTCGGTTAGCTCAAGCCGAAGCAGCTTATTTGAATGCACTGGCAGCTCAGGAAGTCACCGAGTCAAGCATACAAACCATCCGGAATAACTTGAGTGTAAGCGATGCCAATATTCAGGCTAGTCAGTCACGTTTGCTGAATCTGGAAAAAAATTATACCCGTTACCAGAACTTATATCAGGATGAAGTGGTGACAAAAGCTCAGTTGGAAAATGTGGAGACAGAATACGAGGCTTTAAAATCGCAGATAAAAGCCATGACGCAACAACGCAAGAGTATTCAGTTTTCTATTCAAGAGGTACAAAAGCGTTTGAAAATAAATGAAGCTCAGATTAAAAGTGCTAATGCGGCTTTTGATATGGCTAAGTTGAATGTTGAGTATTGCACTGTTATTGCTCCCTACGACTGTACTGCCGGACGCCAGAAACTTCAGGTTGGACAGCTGATTCAGCCGGGACAGCAACTACTTTCCATCGTGAAAAGCAAAGAGCAATGGGTGGTGGCCAATTTCAAAGAAAGACAGATGCCTGTTATTGCCATTGGTAAAAAGGTGCGAATTACTGTTGATGCCCTTAATGATAAAGAATACGAAGGAGTAATTAAAGCCATTTCGTATGCCAGTGGTGCTAAGTTTTCAGCTATTCCGGTTGACAACTCTACGGGTAATTTTGTGAAAGTACAGCAACGTTTTCCTGTTCGGATTGAATTTACCGATGCTAACTCGGAAGAAGATGTGCAACAATTGCGTGCTGGTATGAATGTGATTGTTTCTGTAATCGATTAATTTATGGCACAGTACAACAGAGGTTTATTTCATGAGTGGGTGCCCAAACCGGTTCAGTTGCTGCTGATTTTGTTGGGGCTCCCTCCTTATTTAGGGGTGAATGGCGTTTATTCGGGCAACATTATGCTCATGTCCAACGGCTTGAATTCTATCACGGAGTTTTTTATGATGGCCAACAATTCCAGTTACATTGGAATGATGGTGATGATGCCCTTGTCTTTTCGGATCAAGCAGTACTTTCGTTCCAAAGAAATCGTGCTGGGAAGTTTGCTGTTGATGTCTTTCTTCAGCATGATTGTTTACACCACCGACAGCGAACCCTTAATTATTGTATGTACTTTGCTGATTGGCATGGTGAAATTTAGTGGCATGCTTGAATTTCTATTGCCCGTAATTTTTATCATCAGCCCACAAATGAAGCGCGAGATTTTTTATCCGATCTTTTACCCCATTGCCGTTGTTTTGGGCTTGGCTGGTGTGTACTGGGCTTCGATGCTTGCTTATAAGTACGATTGGCGCCAGGTGTACTTGATTTATACCATTTACATGCTGTGCTTTGCTGCTTTGATGGTCATCTTTATGCACAATAAGCGTGGTATGAAAAAGGTGCCGATGTATCAGCTTCCCTGGGCTAGCATCATTTTATTTGTCGTTATTATGATGTTGCTGAACTTCATCACCTCATTCATGAAGTATTATGATTGGTTTCACAGCCCGGTTATTGTGTATTCAACGATAGCCTTATTGGTTGTCATGGCTGTTTTTGTATACCGCCAAACGGTATTGAAAAGGCCCTATATGAAGCTTCAGGTATTTAAAAAGAAAACCGTGTACGGATCGCTTTTGCTGATTTCGCTGATGGGGATTTTTTTAGCAGGAACCAGTGTGCAAACAACTTATTTTGTCGGGGTACTTAAGTACAGCAATGAAACCATTGCCGGTTTGACTTTTCTGATGGTTCCGGGCTTCATTATTGCCTCAGCGGTTTGTTATATCTGGCTCAATAAACTTAGCCGAAAACTGAAAGAATTAGTCATCATGGGCTTTGTTTCCTTTTTGTTGTCTTACCTGATGATGTATTTTTTGGTGACACCGATCTCCGAGATAAGTTATTTTGTTGCTCCCAATATACTAAAAGGCATGGGGATGGGCTTTCTGTATGTTGCGTTAACAGCTTACAATGCCCGTAATCTGACGATGGATGAAATGTTTCCGGCGGCTACGCTTTTTGTGTTGTTTCGCTCTTTTGTAGGAACAGCCATCTTTGGAGCTGTTATCAACTGGGGATTTTACAAACTTCGAGTTCAGCATGGGATTGACTTGGCCGGAGCCATCGATCCGGCTGATACGCTTGGAATGATGCGTGGCGGTGCTATGCGCTTGTATGGACCTGTACAGATTCAGGCGCTACTAATTTCGGCAAAACAGATGTTTGGATTTATTGTCATCGCTGCCATCGTTGCTATTATTTTCGTCATTCAGCATCGGTTTGAAGTACCTTCCCGACGATTTGTGTTGTTCAATAAACGCCTGGCTGGGCATGATATTGATGGGTATAAAATTAAAGGTGCTACTGCTGAAGTATTCCCAACAGTAATATAGTATTGATTATTTTTCATTGATGAACTCCTGATGAAAGCTGTTTCTACAGTTTTGTCAGGAGTTTTTTAGTTGCCTAGCAGTTATTCTTTTGTATGAAATAGCTGCCTGAACAGCTTAATCAAGATTGTTTTCCTGAAGATAATTGTGACAGGGAAGCTACAGGTCGAGTGTTGATTGAAAGAGGCTGTCACTCGTAAAGTGGAGGAAAAAGAGTTTTTGGCAGAAAAAGCAGAAGGATCTATCCTGCTTTTTCTGCCAAAATAATTTATCGATTAGCTTGCATTCCTTTTTGCAGAGCAACCATTTTAATGGCAGTTACAGCGGCTTCGTCACCTTTGTTGCCCAACTTGCCGCCGGCTCGATCCAACGCTTGCTGCTCGTTGTTCGTAGTTAGTACTCCAAAAATGAAGGGCTTATTGTATTTCAGATTCAAATCGGTTGTTCCTTGTGTTACACCATCGCAAATAAAATCGAAATGACGGGTGTCTCCCTGGACCACGCAACCAATTAAGATGATTGCATCAACATCGGTGTATTCTGCTAAAAACTGTCCGCCCAGCGTTAACTCAAAGGTTCCGGGAACATGTTTTATCTGAATGTCGTTTTCTTCAACATCATGCTTTTTGAGCGTGTCAATTGCGCCTTGTGCCAATGCACCTGTAATCTCATAATTCCATTCAGCAACCACGATTCCAAATTTATATCCTTTGGCTGATGGTACCGATTCAAGATCGTAGGCTGATAAATTCTTTGTTGCCATATGCTTTAATTTTCTACAAAAATAAAAAATCCCCTGCGATGAGGGGATTTTCAATGTATTATTTTCGAATGATTCTTAGTTGTTCTGTTTAATCTCCACGCGGGCGATGTATTTTTCAACATTACGACCTTCAGTGGTTGTCGGATATTTTTCCTTAATCTTTTGGTAAACTTCCAATGCATCATCAAGTTCACCTTCTGATTCCATTACGTTGGCTGCTTTCATCATGTAAATAGGAGTGGTCAGCTCATTGTCCGAGCTGTTGTAAGCGGCTTTATAAGCACTGATTGCTTTGTCCGTTTCTCCCAATTCCAGGTAAGCATCACCTTTAGCTCCTTCAACAACGGGCACGAGTAATAAGTCGTCTGTGTCAAAATCGTTCAGGTAATCAACAGCGGCTTCGTATTCGCCCAAGCGAAGATAAGAAACACCGGTGTAGTAGCTGGCAAGATTAGCGGCATCAGTCATGCCATAATCTTCAATAATATCCAGAAAGCCAAGGTAATTTCCATCTCCATTGATGGCTAAATTGAAAGAATCTTTTTCAAAATACTGTTCCGCCATAAACATTTGCTCCTGAGCATCGGTTTCGCGGGGTTGAATGTACAACCGAGTGAAACCAAGGTAAACAACGACAATCGCAACAATAACACCGACCACGATGGTCAACATTTTCTGATTATCTTCAATTAACTGCTCGGTTTTAGTTAATGTGCTTTCAACTTCTGAAAAGCTGTCTTCTCTTTGATCTTTATTCTTTGCCATCTTTAAAATAGGTTATTCCAAATTAGTGACGCAAAAATATGTTTTTTTATAAAATAAAAGGCAGGAAAGGTTTATAAAATTTAATATTAATAAACATGTTGGTGTTATTATCTCTTTTCGTGGCTAAAACAGGTATTTACTCGGATTTATTTGGCGGGTTGAAGAAATAAAAAAATCAGTCACCTTGGTTTTACTTCTACCTTCATTCTTTATTTTCTTAGTTTTGTTCCTTAATAAGAATGCCACTCATGTATATTCAGAACTTATCGCTGGTGAATTTTAAAAACTTTGAAGAAGCCGAATTGAGCTTTTCTTCAAACCTGAATTGTTTTATCGGGAACAACGGAGCCGGAAAAACAAATTTGATGGATGCGATCTATTATTTGTCTTTTTGCAAAAGCTTTTCGAATGCCATTGATGGCATGAATGTTCGGCATGATCAGGACTTCTTTGTGATTCAGGGCAAATATCATCGGCTGGAAAATGAGGAAACCATTTATTGTGGTTTAAAGCGTGGACAGAAAAAGCATTTCAAACGTAACAAGAAAGAGTATAAAAAGCTTTCGGAGCACATCGGACTCTTACCTCTGATTATTGTTAGCCCTACGGATATCAATCTGATTATGGGTGGTAGCGATGAGCGACGTCGGTTTCTGGACTCACTGATTTCGCAATATGATCAAGTGTATCTGGATAACCTGATTCGTTATAACAGGGCTTTAATGCAGCGAAATAAACTGCTGAAGCAGTTTGCCAGTGCTGGTTTTTTCAATGCGGAAAGTCTGGAGGTTTGGAGCGATCAGCTCGTCCATTATGGTGAGTTGATTCATGAAAAACGGGTGGAGTATCTTCATCAGTTGCAACCTGTTTTTCAGCAATATTACGAGCTGATTTCATCGGGAACAGAGCAAATTGAAATGATGCATGAATCGAGCTTGTACGAAGGAAATTTTGCTCAACAGATGAAAGACGCTGTTGGCAAAGACCGGATGATGCAATACACGACAGTTGGAATTCATAAGGATGATATTCTGTTCAATTTAGGAGAATACCCGATTAAGAAGATTGGTTCGCAGGGACAGAAGAAAACGTACCTGGTAGCCTTAAAGCTGGCGCAGTTCGACTTTATTAAAGACTTGGCAGGGATGACTCCTATTTTGTTGTTAGATGATATTTTCGACAAATTGGATAAGAATCGGGTAACACAAATTGTTAAGTTGGTGGCAGATGATCATTTTGGACAGATTTTTATAACGGATACTAACCGAGAGCATCTCGATCAGATGATTGCTGAGGTGGAGGCCGATTTTAAGATTTTCCAGGTGGTGGACGGAACGGTAAATGAAGTAGTAAAATGAGAAGAAGCAATACCCAAAAGTTAAGCGAAGTCCTTCGGGATTATATCGAACAAAATAAGTTGAACAAGAAACTGACCGAAGTTGAGCTAATTGCTTCGTGGGAAACAGTAGTGGGGCGGACGATTGCCCGATACACCGAGTCGCTAAAAATTAGTAATGGAACCTTGTTTGTGAAAACAAGTTCGCCGGCACTGAGAAGTGAATTGGTAATGATGAAGGAGCAATTAAAAGCCCGCCTGAATGAACACGCGGGCAATACGATTGTCCATGATATTGTTTTTCGTTAAAATGAAAAGCGCTCTATTCGTGAGAAGAAAAAGTCACTTTCTTTAATTGCATTTTCATCACTATCGGATCCGTGAATCGCATTGTGGGTTTTTGATTCAGCGAAAATTCTACGAATAGTGCCCTCGCCTGCTTCCAGAGGGTCAGTTGCTCCAATAAGCTTACGAAAATCTTCAACAGCATTTTCTTTTTCAATGATTGCCACAACAATGGGAGCAGAACTCATGAATTTAACTAAATCGTTGTAAAATGGTTTGTCTTGATGGACAGCATAAAAAGCTCTCGCTTGTTCTTTTTTTAATTTGGTGTACTTTAATGCTTTAATGACGAAGCCATCTTCGTTAATTTTTGTAAGAATTGGTCCAATGAGGTTCCGTTCAACGGCTCCCGGCTTAATGATTGTAAGGGTTCTTTTTCCAGCCATTTTGTTTAGTTTAATATAAGGTTTGATAGAGTGAACTAATTTAGAAAATTAATTAGCTAAAATTAAATAGCGGATGCATTATTTTTATATTTGTATCCGAATAAAAAATTGATGTCTTGAAAGAACTTGATATAGAAATAATTAAGTCATTTAGCGCTTGGGTTGGTAAAACCAATCAAAAAGTAGTTATTCTTCCGCATGTTAATCCGGATGGCGATGCTGTTGGATCGGCATTGGGATTGTCGCGCGTTTTGAAGAATAGTGGGGTGCAGGTGGAAGTAATTTCTGCCAATGGTTATCCCTCATTTTATAACTGGATTGAGGGCCACGAGCAAGTGACGCTTTTTTCGAAAAACCCGAAAAAGGTACAGCAGCTATTAGTGGAGTCGGATTTGCTGATCTGTCTGGATTTTAATCACTTATCACGCACCGGTGACTTGAGGCCGTTGGTGGAAAGTTATTCCAAAAATAGCATCTTGATTGATCATCATCCTTACCCCGAGGACTTTACCGATGTGCAGATTTCGCATCCCGAATGTTCGTCGACGGCTGAGTTGGTTTATCATGTGCTAAAAGCTTCCGGGCTTGATCAGCACCTGGATCGCGAAGCCGCTTCAGCCTTGTTTTGTGGGATTATGACCGATACGGGGTCGTTCGATTACAATGTTTCCGATCCGCAAACCTTCCAGACGGTGGGCGAGCTTTTGAAATTCGACATTGATCAGGACTACATTCACGGCGAGGTTTTTGATAACTATTCGGTCGACAGGATGCGCCTGTTGGGGTATTGTTTGAATGAGTGTATGGAGGTTTTTCCGGAATATCACGCAGCTGTGATGTATTTATCCAAAGAAACGCAGAAAAAATTTAACTTTGCGCCTGGTGATAGTGAAGGGTTTGTCAATTATCCGTTATCGATAAAAGGGATTCACTTTAGTACGTTATTTTCCGAGAAAGATGGAATGGTGAAAGCTTCGTTTCGCTCGAAAGGCGAATTCGCTGTAAATGGGTTTGCTTCCGAAAATTTTAACGGAGGAGGACATCGCAACGCAGCCGGAGGGGAGGTTTCTGCATCATTAGCAGAAACACTTGATAAATATCGGAAGTTATTACCCGTTTATCAGGAGAAATTAGTGAAGACAAAATCAAAATGAAAAAACAAATGAAAGGGATTAAATTTTTATTGATGGCGGTTGTTCTGGTTGCCATGTATTCTTGCTTTGACGATCCGGTGCAAGAAACAGTTGATTATACGCCTGCACGCGAAGCCGAATTATTGAAGGAATATTTGGATACGCTGGTTAATCGCGGTTATGATATTGATACATCAGCTACCGGTATTTTTTATGTGATAGAGGAACAGGGCGAGGGACTTTATGTCCAGTCAGGCGATTCGATTGGTATCGACTATACTGGCTTTATGCCGGAGAATGGTCAGATTTTTGATGCATCCTCTTATCATTACGAAGATAAAATATGGAAATTTCGTTACAATCCAGGCGATTTAATTGATGGATTTGAAGATGCCTTAATGCTTATGAATGAAGGGACCAAGGGGCTTTTTATTATCCCTTCCAACCTGGCATACGGAGCTTATGGTTCAGGATCAATCCCTCCATATACCACGCTTTCTTTTAGCTTAGAATTGAAAAAGATATACCAATAAAATAGTAAGGATACGATATGAAAAAAATATTTTTCTTTTTGGCTGTGATCGGTGGTCTTTTGATCACAACAGTGTCATGTAAGGATGATGGCATTGATTTGGAAAAACTGCGGGCTGAAGAGCTCGAGAAACTAGACACATTTATTGAAGCCAATAACATTGACGAAGAGCCTACGGAGTCGGGCATGTATTATATTGAGCGCGAGAAAGGAACCGGAGATACCATTAAACTGGGCGACCGGGTTAAAGTATTCTATACCGGTATGCTTATCGATAGCACTGTTTTTGATATGTCAGGAACGTATGAGCCATTTGAATTTATTGTGGGAGGCTCGGATGTGATTGTGGGCATGAGCGAAGGAGTATCTTATATGACGCAGGGAGGTAAGGCAACCTTTGTTATTCCATCGAATCTGGCCTATGGAGCATCCAACAGTTCAAGCGGAATTCCTCGTTTCTCTACTTTGATTTTCGATGTTGAAGTTTATAAGCATTATAAGCTGTCCGATACGCAATCCGAATAACGAAATAGCCCGCTTTTTGCGGGTTTTGTTTTTTATAGATGGAAAATCAGCGAATACAACTTCTTAAAAAACTACTTCCAGGCTTTATCCCCTTGTTTGTTTTTATTGCTGTTGACGAACTGTGGGGAACGAAAGTCGGCTTGGTTGCTGCCCTTGCAATTGGTGTGGTCGAATTGCTATGGATCGGAATCAAGGAAAAACGATTCGACCGGTTTGTCTTGTTTGATACGCTGCTTTTATTGGCTTTGGGTGGTGTCTCAATTTTGTTGGACAACGATTTGTTCTTTAAACTGAAACCGGCGCTTGTTGAATTAATCCTGTGTGTAATCCTGGCTTTGTCGGCTTTTTCAAAAGTCAATATTGTTGCCCTAATGAGCAAGCGCTACCTTAAGGATATGACGCTGAGTGATGAGCAAATGAGTCGTATGCGAGCCAGTTTGAAGTTGATGTTTTACATGTTTGTGGGACATACTCTCTTGGTATTTTATGCTGCTTTTTATCTGTCCAACGAAGCGTGGGCTTTCATTAGCGGAGGCTTGTTTTATATTCTGTTTGGACTGCTTTTCGTTATTGAATATTTCAAACAGAAGAAATCGCAACAAGTATTGGCTGAAGAAGAACAGCTTCCTTTGGTCAATGAGCAAGGACAGGTGATTGGAAAAGCTCCGCGGTCGGTTTGTCATAGTGGGCAAAAGCTGCTTCATCCGGTAGTTCATTTGCATGTTTTTAATCAAAAAGGTGCCATCTACCTACAAAAACGTCCACTGAATAAGTTGGTACAGCCTGGTAAGTGGGATGCCGCAGTAGGCGGACACATTGCCTTTGGCGAGGACTTGCAGACCGCCTTGCAGCGCGAAGCCTGGGAAGAAATTGGTTTGAAAGGATTCTCCGCCAAATTAGTCAAGCAGTACATCTGGGAAAGTGAAATCGAGCATGAACTGGTTTACGTGTTTGTAAGCCACGATTACCAAAGCATTCATTTGCACTCCGAGGAAGTGGAAGAAGGAAAGTTCTGGACCAAAAAGCAGATCGCCAGAACGCTGGGGCAAGGTGTTTTTACCCCCAACTTTGAACATGAATTCAAGCTTCTTTTTAGTTGAAGTAGAAGTCTTGAATTCCAAATTTTGCACAATGATTAGCAGTGACTTTCGAGAGGAAAAGCTACCCGGAATTCAATCAATTTTTATTTGCCCAAAACAAAAATCGCAGGGCGCTTTTGTATGTCTGGTTTTTGTTTTTTCCAATCGCCAATCGAAAGGGTTTTTACGGATTCTGTTTCCAGCGTCAGGTCGCAGGCAATGCACAACTTGGTTTGAGGCTTGCAGTTTTGCAGCAAGTCGTCCAGTAGTTGCAGGTTTCGGTAGGGGGCTTCGATAAACAACTGACTTTGGTTTTCAGAATAAATCCGGTTCTCCAGATGTTTGATTTGCTTCGCTTTTTCTCCTTTTTGGATGGGAAGATAACCGTTAAAGGCGAAGTTTTGCCCGTTCATTCCAGACGCCATCATCGCTAATAGAATAGAAGAGGGACCTACTAATGGAATCACCCGTATATTTTGCTCATGGGCTATTCGAACTACATCGGCACCTGGATCGGCTACTCCCGGACAACCCGCTTCCGACATAATCCCAACGGGTTGATTTTCCTTGATGGGATCCAGGTAGGTGTGTAGTTGGTTTTTATTGGTGTGCTTATTTAGTTCGTAAAAATGCAGCGAGTCAATGTCAATGTTTTTATCTACTTTTTTGAGAAAACGTCGGGCAGTCCGGATATTTTCTACAATAAAATGAGAAATTGAACGAATAATTTCCCGGTGGTTTTCCGGAATAACCGTATTGAGTTCGCTTTCGCCGAGTGTAATCGGAATCAGGTATAAATGGGCCATACATCAAATTTTCTTCAAAATTAATTAATTTACACGGCCGACATAAGAAAATCTATTTTTTGTAGTTTTGCCTGCATACATGAAGCCAAATTTAGAATTAAAGATTGAATTTTTAGGAACCGGTACATCGCAAGGAGTTCCGGTAGTAGCTTGCGCCTGTCCGGTGTGTCGGTCCAGCAATCCGAAAGATAACCGGCTGCGATCGGCACTTTTCATCGATGCTAATGGCTCAAAAATAGTGATTGATGCCGGACCCGACTTTCGTCAGCAGATGTTGCGTATTGGCCTTTGTAAGCTTGATGCGATTTTTCTGACGCATGAGCATACCGATCATATTTTTGGCCTTGACGATATTCGCGCGTTCAACTGGGTGCAGAAACACCCCACCGATATTTATGCTGAAAAACGAGTTCAAAGTTCAATCAAGCGGGTGTTCGATTATGTATTTGAAACGAATAAGTACCCCGGTATTCCGCAGATGAATCTTCATCTGGTTGAGAATAAACCTTTCAAGCTGAACGAAATTGAGGTCATTCCCGTGCGCGGTTTTCATCATAGATTGCCTGTTTTTGGTTTTCGTCTGGGGCAAATGGCGTACCTCACTGATGTTAACCGGGTGGAACCGGAAGAGCAGGAAAAACTGCGTAATCTCGATATTCTGATCGTGAATGCCTTGCGTTTTGAAAAGCACATTTCGCATTTCAACCTCGAAGAAGCCATCCAACTTATACAGCAAGTAAAACCAAAACAAGCTTACCTCACACACATCTCGCACCTGATGGGCAAGCATGAAGATGTTCAGCGGCAGCTCCCCGACAATATTTCTCTTGCTCACGATGGACTAAAACTGGAACTATAATTACAATAATCTTGGCTGGAGCTTAGCCGGCTATCGGTTTATATATTACTGGCATGTAAATTGGATCGATAGGCTTAGTCTGAAATGTTTTTGGCTTTGTTTGAAAGGAGAGGAAGAGCGGCAATGAGGGCAACGACAGCGTAGCTTAAACCTGCCACAAGCAGAGAAGTTCCTAAGCTAAACTGGTCTGTTAAATAGCCCAGCAATGGTCCAATGATGGCAAAGTTGATGCGGATGACAAAATTTCGGAGCGATAAAATCGTCGCGCGAACTTCGGAGCGGGTATAGCGGTTGATGTAGTCTTTTAGAATGGGATGGGCGATTCCGCGGAAAAGATAAAACGAAAACAAGATGGCAATTCCGGCCAGGCTAATCTCCCACGCCGCCAGTAGATAGCCGATAGTTAGTCCGAAGATGATAATTAGTAAAGAGTTTCGTTGGCCCAGCCGTTTTTCTACTTTATAGCTAAGCATGGAGGAAACCCCGACCGATAGGTTGAGCAAGGTCCATAGGATTCCGAAAAGCGACAGCGGTAGTCCGGCGGTTTTAAAATAAGGCTGTACAAACCAGGCAAAGGTAAGTGAGGCTGTACCGGTGAAGGATGAAACCAGAATGGCGGACCGTAATTCCCGGTGTAAAAATGTTTGTCGGATCGTTTGCAGAATGGATTTGAATGTTTTGGTCACTTCGTTGGCCTGCACTTTCGGCTCCTTCAGCAAAAAAGCGGCTGGGATGGCAATGGCAGCCACAGCAAACTGAACGTAAAAAGGCGTGCGTAAACTGAGTATCGCCAGCAAACCCCCCGAAACTCCGGCTATGGCTTCTGCAAAATTGCCGGATGAAGTGATCCAGCCTTCCTGCTTGATGTATTCTTTTTCGCGATTTTGGGCTTTGAGGGTGTCGTACAGCAAGGCCGAATCGGCCCCGGATATAAAGCTGTGACCAAGACCAAGAACGATTTCGGCTGCAGCAAAAGCCCAAAAACCATACGAAAAACTATACATGGCGAAACCACCGGTTCCAAGTATTGCACCCAGTAGGAGGGTGTTTTTGCGTCCCCAAACATCGGCTAAATAGCCCGATGGAATCTCCATAATGACAATAGCGATGGAATAAATGGATTTCAACCAGAAAATTTCCTGCATACTTAATCCATTGTCCTGATAGAAAAGAACAACGACCGGCATAATCAGGTTAAACCACTTAGAGAATTTGATCAGATAAAGTTTGATGATATTCGATTGCATGCTTTGACGTATTGCGCTGTAAAAATAGTAACTTTTGTGAATCTGAATATTTGCTAGAAATGTAAATAGTAATGGTGAATTTTGTTTGTCTTAGTTTCAGTTTGTTGATTTTATGACGAATTCTAAGTCAAATTGAAAGATTCTTGCTACTTTTAGCGCCTAGAAATTATTAATAAGATACTGGCCTGTTGTCAGGAGTTTGATATTTAGCATATTATGAAACTATATTTCCCCGAAAATTATAAGTCGCATCTCGACTTAAAACAAACGGAAAAAGCGATCAAGTTGGTTAAAGATTTTTTTCAACGAGATTTGTCTTCTGAATTGAAGTTGAGCCGGGTTACGGCGCCACTTTTTGTGATGAAAGGAACCGGAATTAATGATGATTTGAATGGCATCGAACGCCCGGTTGTCTTCCCTGTAAAAGAATTGGATGATCAGGTGGCTGAAGTGGTACACTCGCTGGCCAAATGGAAACGAATGACACTGGCTGATCAGGAATTTGCTCCTGGATACGGATTGTATACCGACATGAATGCGATTCGTCCGGACGAAGAATTGTCGAATATACACTCGCTTTATGTTGATCAATGGGATTGGGAGCGTGTTATTACCGATGATGAGCGTAAGCTGGAATTTTTAAAGAAAATCGTACGTAAGATTTATTCGGTTCTGCTTCGCACGGAGTTTTATGTGTATGAGCACTATCCTCAAATTACTCCTATTTTACCCGAAGAGATCACCTTTATTCATGCTGAAGAGCTGGAAGCCAAATACCCGGATTTGAGCTCTAAAGAACGGGAAAACGCCATCGCCAAAGAATTTGGAGCTGTATTTATTATAGGTATTGGTGGTGAAATGCCCAGTGGTGAAATCCATGATGGACGTGCTCCCGATTACGACGATTGGACGACCGAAACAGTTAATGGCTACAAAGGCCTCAATGGTGATATTTTAATATGGAACCCTGTTCTGCAGAGTTCATTAGAGATATCATCGATGGGTATTCGGGTGGACAAAGAAACTCTCTTGCATCAGTTAAAACTCACCAATACAGAAGATCGGAAAGAGCTGTTGTGGCAT
Source organism: Sunxiuqinia sp. sy24 (assembly GCF_052677165.1). NCBI lineage: Bacteria > Pseudomonadati > Bacteroidota > Bacteroidia > Marinilabiliales > Prolixibacteraceae > Sunxiuqinia > Sunxiuqinia sp. sy24. The sequence continues at coordinate 690 of NZ_JBQYLH010000022.1, read as the reverse complement.
AGTCGTTTGTTGAATAATGAATTTCCTTTATGTATTGGTGGAGGAATTGGGCAATCACGCCTCTGTATGTATTTCCTTCGTAAAGCACATATTGGTGAAATTCAATCGAGTATATGGCCCGATGAAATGTATAAACAATGTCGTGAACACAATATTCATCTGGTTTAATCAAACTATTTAAACGAGAAGAAGAAAATATACCATTAAAGCGGTTGCAGTTTTTGATATTTTTATATCTTTGCAACCGCTTTAAGGATGCCTCGGTAGCTCAGTTGGATAGAGCAACTGCCTTCTAAGCAGTAGGTCATGGGTTCGAATCCCGTCCGGGGTACAGTTTGAAAATGAGAGAGTTAGCTATTTAGCTGATTCTCTTTTTTTATGCCTGTTTACTAACAAAGTAACTAACATGATTGGTTTTAAGGTTTTGTAGTAAGAGTAAAGTATACAGTGAGTTAAGTAGGGATAAGGATGCTTAGTTGGGTTTGATAAAATCTAGTTATTGTAATTTGAAAAACAGCCGTATTTACTCTCCATATTGCCCCTGTTTAGACGTTCATATATTCAGAAGCAGATTACCCCTACCGGCATAGAGAAAATTGATTTCCCCCCAATGCGGGAGGCTTAAAACGAATCTTATTTGAAGTTGGATGTATTGAGCAGAAATGTTTAAGTGCTCTCTCTCCTGTAGCT
>NZ_JBQYLH010000021.1:0-95114 GCF_052677165.1 Sunxiuqinia sp. sy24 | reverse complement strand
TTTGGACAATCAGCGTATCTGCTGTCTGCCCAAATGAGAAATTGCTTAGCAAAATAAGTAAGCAAATAATTGAAGTTATTTTTAGTTTGTTCATCGTAAATAGTAGTTGAAGTATTGTTAAATTTTAATCGGTTAAAAATTGAACGAAATAGTACACATGACAAAGATCCAACCACACAAATCACTAAACAAGAAAACCTTAAACGACCTTAGTGATTCAACCTAACCTCCCTCTGCAGCTTATAATTCTTTCTAATATCTATCTTCTTTTCAACACATCACAAAAATTACCAAAGCCATAATTACAACGAATTATGGCTTTGGCCTTTTATTTAGAAACTAAATAAGATCAATCCCAGCCCGGATTCTGAGTCAGATTTTCATTTAAGCCTAACTGGCTAATTGGCAATGGCCACAAGTAATGTTTTGCAGGATCAAAAGTCCGCTTAGTGGCTGGCTGTGCAATAATAATGCTGTCAGCTGTCAGGTTCAGTGATTCCGGATTTACATCCTTATACTCGCCGGCAAAAAGGCGTGCACCATAAACCGTCTCTGGCATCACTTCTTCTGCAATTTTCCAGCGCATAATATCATCGTAACGGAACCCTTCCATCACCAACTCACAGCGACGCTCACGTCTGATTTCTTCCAACATATCCAATCCATTCGCTTGAACGAAAGCGTTAGTCAAGTGAGGCATTTCAACGCGATCTCTCAACTTGTTAATCGAAATATTCAGATCTGCATCTGAAATTTGACCGTCCAATTCATAAGTTGCTTCAGCATAAATCAAAAGCACTTCGGCATAGCGAATAAACATCCAATCGATATAAGATTTCTGAGTTACCCAGTCAGGCGCATACGCATACTTTTTAAACAAAATGCCGGATAGAGTTGAATAAATTGAAGGTGTCCATGGACTGTTTGCTCCTTTAAGGTCATCTCCTTCCTTCAATATAACCGATAATAAACGTGGATCACGGTTTTGGAATTCAGAAGAATATTCGGTCCATCCCTGAAATAAAGGAGACTGCTCAATAGGCAAACCATCCATACAAAGATAAGAGTCTACCAGTTTACGGGTAGCACACGCTTGTCCTTGTTCGAGGTTCCGGTTGTTGAAATAAGCTACAGGATTGTCATCGCCTGTTCCATACTCATGAGCCAAGATGGTTTCGTCACTACCTTCTCCATCATATAAGAAAAGGCTGTTGTAGTTATCGTACCCATTCCCTTTTGCCGAGTACAGGGCATATTCTTCGCTGTCAATCACCGCTTTTGCAGCAGTTTTTGCTTGTTGCAAAAGCTCTGCTTCGTAGCCGTAGTTATGGTATTTTGCACGAGTTCCTTCATACAAAGCCACACGTGCTTTAAGGGCCAAAGCAGCACCACTAGTCACTCGACCTTTTTGGCTCAATTCTGATTTTGCAGAAAGATGAGTCACCGCAAAGTCAAGATCGACAATCACCTGATCAATCACTTCTTTTCGTGGCGTGCGCCCTGCGTACAGGTCTTCGCTTGAAATATCCAACACTTCCATAATCAAAGGTACATCACCATAAGCTTTCACCAATTGAAAATAGGCCAGCGCTCTGAAAAAACGAGCTTCAGCTTCCAATGCATCCGATACTCCTAAGTCAACTGCTCCAAGCTTCGTGATGATATTGTTTGCTCTTCGAATAGTTGAATACGCTCCATTCCAAGGTCCAAAACTGGATGAAGGCTCATAGGAACCATCACTAATACTATTGGCAGCGTTACTCACCTGGATATCACTCATGTTATCATCATTGAAGCGAGTCCACCCTGGGATTGAAGGATATAACGAATTTAACGCCTGTATAAAATCGCCTTCTGTTTTCCAAAATACCGCATCCGATAAATCTCCTTCCGGGTAACGGTCCAAGTCACATGAAAAACTCATCAAGGCAACGAGTGAAAGAATAAGATATTTCTTCATAATGTTTGTCTTTTTCATTTCGCAAAAATTAGAATGTTAGGTTCACCCCAAAAGCAAAACCTCTGGTAAATGGATAACGGTAACTACTTCCCTGAGGCATTTCAGGATCATAGATTTTAAGGGTTTTCGTTTTCTCCCAAAGATCCTGTCCTGTGAAATAAACTCGCAGTTTTTCAATTCCTGCACGCATGGTAATGTTCCTAGGAATAGTATAGCCCAACTGAACATTCTTCAGACGGACATAAGCACCGTTTTGCACCCACTTATCACTTACTTTGAAGTTATGGAATCCACGCTCATACAAACGAGGGAAATAGGCATCTGGGTTATCCGGAGTCCAGTAATCGCGATGGATGGTATAAGGATTCACCCAGCTATAAGCAAAAGGCATCAAGTCCATTGAGTTTACGTAGAAGTTACGTTTTCCAACTCCTTGGAAGAAGATTGATAAGTCAAAACCCTTGTAAGCCGCATTGGCTGTAATTCCGTAGTTATAACGAGGACTGGTATTCCCAAGGTACACCAAGTCACCGTGATCTTCAATTGATTGTCTTCCAGCATTAATCTTGTCATCATCATTCATGTTGACATATTTCACATCCCCAACACCAGTCACACTACTTTGATATGGATGACCTTCAACCTCTTCCGGAGTTTGAAAGTATCCATCCGTTTTGTATCCGTAGATCGAATTAATTGGCATACCTTCAATCAATTTATTCACGCCTTCACCAATCACATTCTTTCCGTAATACTCAACCAGCTCGTTTTCACTATCGCCCAAGTTAAATGATACGGAGTACGTAAAATCCTTAACCTTTTGCTTCCATGTCGCCGACATTTCCCAACCCCAGGTTTTCAATTCTCCTGCGTTAAATGCCGGAACACTTACCCCAATTACTGACGGATAAGTTACATTGACCAACATGTCTTTGTTATACTTCACAAAGTAATCCCCAGTCATTGTCAGTTTATTATCAAAGAATCCCAGGTCGACACCAATGTTAGATGTTTCAATAGTTTCCCAGCTTTTCTCAGCCGAGGCTAATCTTCCCTGATAGATATACTGACTTTGCGCACCATCCAGAATGAGTCCTTTGCTGCTATTCAGCATCGCAATGTAATCGTAGTTACCAAGGACATCTCCATTTCCTAAACGCCCCCACGAGGCACGTACTTTGGCTTCACTAATAAAAGGAACATTAAACCAAGACTCCTGCGAAACGCGCCATCCCAAAGAAAATGATGGAAAAATCTGGTAGCGATCTTTTTTTGCCAATTTTGAACTTCCATCATAGCGAACATTAGCTTCAAAAAGATAGCGACTATCATAGTTATAGGTTAAACGTCCAAAGACAGCTTGGAATGCATTCGATTGCATATTGTCCGTAGCTTTATAACTGCTGATATCAGCCCAGTCAAAACTATACAAGTTATCATTCACCAAACCGTTTGCCTGAGCATTCCAATACGTATAATTATATTCTTCAAAAGAGTAACCAGCAAGTCCATGAAAGGTATGTTTCCCGAACGACTTGTCATAATCAACCAAGAATTGGAAATCCTTTTTTAAGACATCGGCACTGCTCCTATAAACCCTATCATTGGGATTATCTGAACCGATAATTGATGAACCATCAGCGCCAATAATTGGAGCCTTTTTCAAGTAACTAAATGTTCTGTCAACATCACTCCGAAGACCTCCTACAACAGAAATTTTTAGCCCTTTTACCAGATCAGTAACATATAACCGGCTGTTCAACTGATAACGGTCTTTAGTCACTTCTGTTGTTCCTGCTGTTAACTGTGAGGCAAATCCGGTAATGTTTCCAAGTGGGGTATAAAGAGGATATAACCCACGGATCGTATAAATTTTATATAAGTTCGAGTAGTTTCCTTCCATGTTTCCATATGAAGGTTGCTCATAGTTGTTCCGATAGAATGATGCATCTGTTTCCAAACGAATATACTTGTTGATGTTTGAACCAAGATTCATCCGCATTGAATAGCGCTGGTTGTCGTCATTCCCGTATTTCAACAAACCTTGCTTTTGAAAATAGGTTGTCGATACCCGATAGGATAACTTCTCCTGTCCACCTGAAACGGAAATGTTATGGTTTTGCTGTGGAACATCTTCATTAATCATTAGATCCACATAATTGTTATCTCCAAACCATTTCCAGGCATTCGGTTTGTTTGGGTCTGCTTCATACCAGATATTCGGATCATTGATTTTATCAATGTCTTCTGGTTTCCAGTTAGCGGCTAAACCAGCATTCTCTCTGGAAATATTTTGCATCAAAGCAATTTCTCCCATTGGAAGTGGCTCTGGCATTCTTGCTGGTTTGTTAATGGTATAAAGTCCGTTATAGTTCACCGTCACTTTTCCTTTGGCTCCTTTTTTAGTCGTGATCAAAATAACACCACCTGCCGAACGCGACCCATAAATAGCGGCAGCTGCAGCATCTTTCAATACCGAGATTGATTCGATATCTTCTGGCTGAACGCGATCTAAACTTCCGGAAACACCATCAACCAAAACCAATACCGGCTGATTATTAATGGAAGTTGCTCCACGAATCTGAATTTTGAAATCCTCCTGACCTGGCAAGCCACTACCGCGTGTTACCACAGCTCCGGGAACGGCCCCTTGAAGAGCTTCGATTGTGGTACTGGTAGAGCGATTGGCTAATTCTTCTGCTTTAACTGTTGCTACCGATCCGGTTAAGTTAACCTTCTTTTGAGTTCCGTAACCAACAGCGACTACTTCTTCCAGGCCAATCGCATCTTCAACCATTACCAAGTTGATTGACGATTGGTTGTCAACCATAATTTCCTCTGTTCGCATTCCAACGAAAGAAAACATCAGCGCTCCATTTCCAGGAACATCACCAATCGAATACTTTCCATCAAAGTCAGTTACGGTTCCCCGCGCTGTTCCTTTTATCAAAACGGTAACACCAGGAAGTGGCTGACCTGTAGAGTCGGTTACTTTTCCAGTAATCTGAACCGCTTGTTGAATGGTGCTTCGTGTCTGTCTAGCTGAAAGAAGAATCACGCGATCTTCAATACTATAGCTAATATCTGATCCGTCGAACAAGGCTTTTAAGGTTTGTTCAATGGTCTGTTCCCGAAGCGATATATCAACTTCCTGACTGATATCAATAAATTCAGAGCTGTAAGCAAATCGATATTTGCTTTGACTTTCAATCGCCTGCATGACTTCCCGGACCTGTGCATCTTGAAAATCAAGGTTTAGCCGGGCATTTTGGCTATACGAGCTAGCAGATACCTGCATGAGCCCAGCCAAAAGAAAGAGAAACGATAAACGCATAATTCTTCCCGTTTGAGATTTAACAAATGGAGACAAGGATCCCCAGATTCCTAATTTTTTTTTCATAATTTTGAACTGAATTAAAAAGGTTTTAATAAATTGTCATTTACCGATGACAGGTTTGACCTCAGGAAAGTGTTCCCGCACTTTCCTGTTTTTTCTTATTTAGTGATTCATATATTTGAATTTTATGACGTCTTCCTCTTGAATTGCTTTAACCGGTGAAACCCGTTCAATCAGATGCAACACCTCTGATAGTGATTCTCCCTCGATACTAAATGTATAGGGGAAATTCTTCACCGCTGAATCAACTTCAAATTGCTGGTTATATCTCTTTTCAAGCTTTACAGCCAGTTGCTCAAGTGGCAACTCAAAAAAATGAAGAATCCCATCTTTCCAGGCAATGTAACTTTCAGGCTCCACAGTCAAGGTTTCCAAGGTATTATCTTGCTTATTAAACAAAGCCAACTCATCGGGCTTCAACCGGGTTAGCAGTTTATTTTTTGCTGAACGAATGTTAACTGAGCCTTCTTTCAGCACAACATTCATCTCTTCGGTATCTGCATAATTTGAAACGCCAAACTGGGTTCCTGTAACTTCCACTTTCAGGGCTCCCATATCGACTATAAAAGGACGTTTTTTATCTTTGGCAACTTCAAAATAAGCTTCGCCAACAACTTGCACATCCCGATTTCGAACCCCATATTGATTGTTATACCGGAGTTGAGTTCCGGAGTTAATCCACACTCTTGTACCATCCGATAAGGTCATGCTGGAGATTTGGCCCGGGTCAGTATGAAACGCAGTATATTGAAGCTCGGTGTTGGAATAAGTACGATATACCATTGCAGCACCGGATAAGCCTAAAACCAATAAGGCAATGGAGGCATAGCGGTAAAACGCTAAGTAGCGTTTCGATTTTTGCAGCTCCTGTTTTTCTTTCAATCGATTGCGCAGGCGAGATTGGCCCAAATTCAGGATGGTCTTTTGCTGACCCGCCTGATGTTTTTTCCACCAATCCTTTTTGATTAAATCAAATCGTTCCTGGTTATTGTCTTTCCGAATCCAAGCCAGCAAATGTTCCTGCTCCTCTTCAGGAAGCTTGCCCTCCAAATAGTGTTGTATTTTCTTTTCCATGTTCATGCCTTTCATCATTAATACACCGAAAATGAAAAACCCCTACCCCCCTAGGACAATTTTTTCGAGTCTTATTTCTTTGAAATGGCATCATTAGGAAATCAACGAACTAACAAAGAAGAAAAAGAAGGCGAAAAAGCTATAGATACAATCGAAAAAAATGTCGCCCAGTCTTACCGCTTCCTCAACGTATCTGATTTAAAGGTGTGTGATTTTTTGACGAAACTGAAATGAACCGAATTCGTTCAAGCTGAAAATTACTTCAGCAGCATAATAATGAGTAAGGAAAGTTCCGGGAAACGTCTGATTAAACTTGCCCGCAAATGCTTTTTAGCTTTAGTTAGATTCTTCTCAACGGCTTTCAATGAAATTCCCAGTTCATCAGCCACTTCTTGTTGCTTCCGACCTTCAATCTTGCATTTGACCAATACTTGCTGCTGTCTTTCCGGCAACTGATCAATTGCTTCCTTTAAGGATTCAAACAACTGCTCTTCCAGCGATGCTTCCTCTCCTCCCGTAAAGTCAATTTGATACAGATGCTGCAAATCGCTCCAGTCATATTCGTCCAGCGAAAAAGAATCCTGTTGTGATTTTTGGTCTCGCAGGTAGTTTAAACATTGATTCCGAACAATGGTAAATAAGAGGCTCTCGACAGATTTATCCATTTTTATAAAGTCTCGTTTCTCCCACAAGCGGACATAAGCATCCTGGACGACATCCTCAACCACCAAATGATCTTTCAAAAATATTTTGCAGTAATTCTTTAGCCGTGCCGAAGTTAAGGAGTATAACTTGTCATAACTAGAAGGATTTCCGGTTTTCAGGTCAGTATTTAGAGATCTGTCAATCATTCATAAGCACTAAAGGGCACGCAATTTAGGCAAAAAAAACAAATCATTCTTATCCTTGAGATGAGTAACTGGTGGTGCAAAAAAAGAAACGACATTCATTATAAATTCAGCTCCCAATAACCATAAAAAAAGGGCACCATAAAAAAGTGCCCAATTAGTATCGCTATAACAGTACAGACTTAAAACTTTCTGTATTTAAAATCTAACAATTTATTGGCCTCTGCTTCAACAAATTTTGCTGATGCAATATCCCAATGTAAAGTCTGCTTAGGAAAGCGGTTGGCAATTACCCCCAACAAAATAGATTCGGTTAATCGTGCGGCATAGGTAAACGGAGCACTACACTCATCTTTTCCTAAGCAAGCATCAACAAACTGGTGATAATGATCGGCTTTTGGTATGTCAGGAAAATCAATGGGCTCATATTTTCCATTCACAATTAGTTTCGGATAATCCCAGTGAGGCAGGAGCATGTTCCCTTTTTCGCCTATAAACATCGCTCCCTGTTCTGGTAACTTTTCATTGTTGGGCAACTCCAGGTCTTTGTGTTTTTTAGGAGCTCCAGGCCCGTCGTACCAAACCCACTTTAAACTTTCGGCCGTGTATTTAGTTCCCGGAAATTCGTATTCAACCACATTGTTCTCGGGGTGTCCAAAACCGGTTGGCTTACGACATTTGGTTTTAATGGTTCTTGGAACATCCAACTCAAGCGCAGTATAAGGCGTATCAAAAATATGAACCCCCATATCTCCCAATGTTCCACATCCATAATCCAATAGCTTACGCCAATTACCCGGATGGTAAATTTTGTCTTTATACGGTCGCTCAGGCGAAGTTCCTAACCATAAATTCCAGTCCAGTGTGGATGGAATTGGATCGCTTCCCGTTGGAGCCGATCCATCGTATCCCCAGTTTTTTGGCGACCAGGCACGCACGGTGTTTACTTTTCCAATAATTCCTGATTGAATCAAAAGCGCAGCTTTTAAATACATGTCACTGGAATGGCACTGAATCCCCATTTGAGTGATGAGCTTATTATCCTCGGCATATTTGCGCATCGCCCGGGCCTCTGAAACATGATGTGTCAAAGGTTTCTGACAATAAACAGGCTTGCCCATTTGCATCGCCAACATCGATGCAGGAGCGTGAGTATGATCTGGTGTTGACACAATAACCGCATCAATGGCGCCACCCATTTTATCAAATAGCACCCGATAGTCGCTGAATGTTTTCGCCTTAGGATGCAACTTTTTGGCAGCCGCCAGCCGAATGGTGTCGACATCGCACAGGGCTGTAACCTCAACCTGTGGATGCGAAGCAATGGAGCCCAAATCGGCATTTCCCATTCCGCCAACACCTATATGAGCAGTTCTTAGTTTACCATTTTTTGCCAGTGCCCAAACCGATGAAGGCAACATGGTTATTGAGCCAAATATGGCTGCTCCTTTTAGAAAATCTCTTCTTTTCATGTGTGTCGATTTATAGTTTTCTGATCTTGATGTTTCTAAACTGTGTTAAACCGCCATGATCCTGTAAACCAATATGGCCTCTTTCTGCCATTCCATAAAGCGGTGCATCTTTCCATTTACTCTTACTTTTTAAGGCTTTCCACTCATCCGTCCAAAGCTCATATTCAACCACTTTCTTTCCATTAAGAAAATGCTGTACCTGGCTTCCGTTTACAATAATGCGAGTTGTATTCCACTCATCAATGGGTTTTACTTTAGCTCCCTGAGGTGTATGCATCGCATAGTTGGCTCCGGAGTATTGGCTATCATCTAATTTGGTTGGCCACCCTTTATCGTCAAGCAACTGGTACTCTGGCCCTGTTTCATAAATCTTTTTGGTGTCGCCTTCCTGCACCCGAATAAAAACTCCACTGTTACTTTTCGGGGCAATTTTCCATTCCAGATACAACTCAAAGTCTTTAAACTCCTTTCTGGAAATGATATCGCCACCATGGTCGCTCCCCACTCCTGAGTTATTCAAAATACCGTCAATTACCTTCCAACCTTGTACTTCCCCACCTTGAAATATCTTCCACCCGTCAAGGTTTTGTCCGTTAAACAGCAATTCCCAGCCTGCCTTTTTTTCTTCTTTTGTTAGTTTGTTTAATCCTTGTGCACTGCTCAAGAATGTGACAGATAGCATGACTGCCACTAAAAATACTTTTTGATTCATTTATTTATAATTTAGTTTATTGGTTAGAGGTTTATTGATTAAACCTGTTAAAAATATAACACCTAGTAGTGTTTCTGTGCTAAAAGTATTAATCTTTTTTTGAATTTTAAATTTCTCAAAATTTTATGATTAAATCGATTTTAAAAGAACTTTTGAAGCTGCTTTTTTTCAATACCGATGATTTCAGAAAGCAAAACGACACCCATAAAGATGAAATAAAAGAACCCGGCAATTCCCCGGCGGTTAGGGTCATCGCAATCCTTACAAACCTGTTCCCTCCGTGATAAGTTCAACCGATTAGCCTAGTCGCAAGTTCTTCATGATCTCATCTTTGCGACAAACACATCTATTCTATTACATACCAGTTGTACCAATTGGGTTGAACTTCCACTTCTATTTCAACTTCATATTCCCGGTTAAGTTTATATGTTTTTGCCTGATTTTTCTGTTCCCTTATTTTAGCCTCGTCACTCAAGCCTGTGTAGTACAGTGGAACAATAATCTTCTTCCTGATAACATTGTCGGTAGGATTAAACACAAGTAAAAATCCTTTTTCCTTAAGTTCAGGATTAACGTGCATCATATAATCAATATCACGACCATCGGCACGACGAAGGTGAATGATGTCGCTTTCCAAAATGTCTCGGTATTTTTTATACCAGCTTACCACACGCGTTACCATTTGTTTGGTTTTTTCAGTATCGTATAAACGCGGGCCTCTCAAGGCCGATTGGATGCCCAAACCAATGTTGCTAACCAACATCATTTCGTAATGATCAAGATGCTCGTTTAGTGGTTCAATGGTAGCTGCAGCCCCTCCGCCATGGTACTGTGCCAGTGGGATAAAGCTCCAACGCATTGTTGGTGTACTTTCCCATGTTCCGTCGAAAATATTCTGCCGCGTATGAATTAACTGATGACGGCGAGGAAGTGACCAGTTATTTTCCCGATAGCCCACCCCATTTTGGTTCGATCCCGACAAATAATAGTAATCAGGGACACGCAGGTAAATCCCTTGGCTTTTACACCATTTATAAAAATCAGTAATTGTTTTCCACTGAGTGTACTGTGAATCGCCCAATCCTTCATGTCCGGGATGTTCAGTTGAAGCACAAACGTCTCCAGGGTAACTACCATCATGCGTGAAAGTCATAAAACCTGTTTCTGAAAACATGCGGTACATTTTACGGAAATATTCCTGTCCCCATTCACTTTCCAGACAAGGAGAATTCCCAAAAGTAGCAAAGCCACCGGTTTTTCCTGTTTGGGGATTTACGACATCATCTTTATCACTAATGCGGCGGGAAGCTAACAATGAATACGTTCCAATTTTTATTCCTTTGCTATCGGCATACTCAGCATACTTTTTCATTTTTGCATAGTTCTCTTCGCTTTCGTCTTCGGGATTAAAACCACTGCCAAACGAAAAATTCACCATCTCATACCCCACCTCTTCTGCCTGGTCGATTCCGGTTGTATAATCTTCCCACTTCGAGCTGGTAATGTGAAACATCATCGGATTTTCGGTTATCCAAGGAGCAACGTTACGATACATTTTTCGCTGTGCCAAACCGTTTCGTTCCTTATCGTACGAATCGTAAGGAATCAAAAAAGTGCGGATTGACTCAAAAGATTCTCCGGGAGCCACATTTAAGTGATAGCCCTGTTCCGGGTATATACGCATGGTGTTCAGAATATCCTGAACCCATGATATTTGTGTAATATAATCCTGATCGGTTCCCCAATGTACCGTCTGGCTATTGGCTACCTTTGCTGCCATGGCTGAAAATGCCATGTCGGTTTCGAAATGAATGTTGGGTTTTACTTTCAAATCTTCACGTCCACGGTAACCACCATAAGGATTATGGTCGGCAATGGCCAGATACTCCGAAATAATTTGATCGACTTTTACTGACTTACCTGACTTATTCTTTACCGTTACCCATTTTGAGATTGTTGGGATTCCATCGTACAATTCATAATTCACAGTAACAACCAACTTTTGCAAGTCGCTTAATTTCGATTTTATTTTTTCAATTTCACTCTGGTTTAGTTTTCCATAAGCTGCAAAACTATTCATTTTCAGGCGTACTAATTCTCCTGGGAACTCGTGGTCTTCACCCGATGCATTCTTCCCTAACTTACCAATGCGAACAGAAACCGGATCAGGAACTTCTGTTTCAAAATCAATGGTTTCGTAGGTTTTCCACTTTCCTTTCTTAGGCTTTGCTTCGCAATAAACTTTTGAGCCATCAATACGGAGACGTAAAAACCATGTTCCGCTGAAATCGACATTATCTTTTCCTCCTGCACGAGTATTCTCGCGCTTCCCATCATAAACGGTAAACCGCCAGGCTCCGTTATTTTTCATGCCCGATTCGTTTCCTGGGCGCATATTGAATTTTATGGTTCGGCTGTTCCAGACCAGCGCAATTCCCGGCCCCCAGAAACCGCTCAAGTCAGTTCCTGCATCAATAGAGGTTTCCACCAAACCTGTCCCAGCTGGTAATTTATATTCGGCATAAACCGCGGTATTGTTGGGTGTGTAAATTTCCCCGGGTTTCCCTTCATTAAAAAAAGAACTTCTTTTGTGGGTTGAGCTGGTGCGAATATTCCATACATCTGCCATTGATGTAAAATCATCAGTGTAGATTTCTTTACGGCCAATGTTACTCTCCTGTGCCAAGGAAATCAAATCTTCAGGCAATACATCAGTGAGTTGGTAATCCATTTGCAGTTTCACACCCTTGGGTGGCCATTCTGCATTAGGTGCACAGTGGCGAACTTTCTTCCAATCAAAACGTTTCTCCGGTGCGCCAATTTTGAATCCCGACAATTTAAAGGATAATGGATCTGCTGTTAAATCATCAAGCCAATCAGGACAAAGAAAGGCAAGGTTAGGCTGTCCTTCCAATCCCCCCACATTTATGGTAAACCCATTTGCTGAAATAATGGCTTCGGGTTTTACCGCGCGTATGTGTTCTTTCTGTTTGCTCAATACTTTTAAACTGGTAGTTGCTGCATTCGGACTTAATCTGAATGAACGGGAAATAATACCATTTGACAGGATTAATTCATTACTGCTCTCGTTTCTGAAAACCTGTGCCTTTTCTGACGGCTTTTTTAAAAGCCAATCGTTTTCAACACCAGTTTCGTAGATACCACTAATAACAGGTAGTTTTTCTACATCTTTTTTGAATGATTGAGCCCAAAGTGTACAGGCTGATACACATAAGACTAATCCTAAAATCAGGTTTTTGGTCATTTGGTTTTCTATTTTTGAAATTGATATACTTTTTCTTTCATATTCTGAGTTCGTTCTTCTAAAGATTGAATTTCATGCAGTTTATTACTTGGCTTGTCGAGGTAGAAGTATGCGGTTGCCGATACATCGTCGCTGCGGAAGAAGTTAGTCGATACTCCATTGGGGAAATTATCGTCCTCAATTTTAGGAGGGTTATCCATGTCAAGATAACGTTTGCTAGCGTTTAATCCATCCTTTTCAACGTAAGACCAAACCACCTCAAATTCAGCTCGGTTTTCGCGCATCCGTCGCAGGTTGTCACGTACAGAGTTCCCGATTTGTTGAATAGTAACTTTACAATCGCTATGAAAGTAAACAGGATCAATCGTATGATAGCGATAAAAGGTGTAAATGTCATGCTCCTTATCGGAAACCAGTGAGCCCTGTATTTGATGGGCATATTCGCCCTGCCCCCATCCGGTTCCAATATAATCTTCGGTTCCGGTACCAACAAGAGTTGGGAATTCAGTATCCCCGTCGAGATAGATTTTTACTTCTCCTTCGCCGAACCATGTTCCTTGATAGGTAGAATCGCCTACAACGCCAATATTGGTTCCCAGGTAGCGCCCGCGGCCTTCCACTTTAGGAAGAATCTCAAAGTCAACTCCCCGTGTGGTTTTTATATCACGATGCCAATATGAATGAAAATACAATACATCATCGGCATGTTTCTTTACTTTTACAAAATTGATTTTGTAGTAGAACATGATAATATCCTCCGATTCATTTACCACTTCAATGCGGGCAGCAGTGCGGTAGGGCATCGGAATAAAACAGTTGTGCGAACGTCCTTCCGGTGCCGAAAACAATTCACATTCAAACGGACGCATTAATCCTAATCCAATTCCAAAGAAATCAGTAAATGGAACAGAAACTGCGGGTTTCTCTTCATCATCCCAATACATTTCAATTTTAACCTTGCGGCGGTTTTCCGGTGTCCAGACCAGCGAATTGGCCGACCATATCTTAGTAATCATTCCGGCTCCTTCTTGATTAAAAATTACTTTGCTGGTTCCCGGGGCAATTAGTGTGTATGCATCTCCTTTTGCGCCCTTATTGGTCATTCCTCCTTTACCTTTTTCCGCATTTACGTTTTCGGCACTGGCCCAACGGGATTTCACCCCTTCTGGAGCAGCTTTGTAAAGCTGGTTAATTTGAGCAGGATTAAATCCCTCTTGTTTTGTCGAGCATGCTGCATAAACAACAAGAGAACTAATTAATACAAGGCTAGTTAATCTGTTCATAATCTTATCGGTTTAAAAAGTCATTCTCAACCAGAAAAAAGTCAATTCCAAGTGCGTATTTGCCATTTACTTTGCTTGAATGGGGATTTGCCTCTTTCAAAACAAAACGGATCGTAAATGCATTGTTTTCAGGCTCATTTTCGCCCAAATCGACGTACGGATTGGTCATTCCCTGGTGATTCGAGAATAAGTCCTGAGAAGTTTTCAACTTCCCATTCACATAAATGTCGAAATTTCCACAAATCCTTCCAACTGCTGCGCAAAATTTAAGATCTGACTTTTCGAATTGTTCCGTAAGTTTTATTTCAGTAAAATCACCGGGTTTTTCAAACCAAAGCTCTTTCATTGCACCGCTGCTCATTTCTCCCCACACCGGAATATTGGCATGATTTTCAATAACAGTTTCGCTTCTATTCGACAGTTTTAGTATCTCGGCCTCCAAAGCTCCGCCAACAATATATTGTTGGTTCTTAGCTTCCTCCACTTTTTGCTGAAGTCCCTCCAAAGTAGGCAATTCCAGTGCCGCCATTTCAGGCTGTGGTTGTCTGTTGTACTTTACTCCGGACGTTCCGTACCAAAATGTGGTTTGCGAATATTGAAGAAAATGCCAGCGTTGGCGGGTTCCGCACGACGATTCAACATCAAATCGAATTCTATTTTTGAAAGGAATGACATCCAATGATCGTGTTCTGGAACAGACGTTGTACCCCATCGACCGGGGATTGGCAACGATGATATTTCCCAGAAAGGGTTTTGAAAACTCATCAGCTGGAGTAGGAACTTTTCCACCAGCCCAACCATAGTAATCTTCTGTACCAGTTCCAAAATGCGATGGAAAATTGCGATCAAAATCATCATCAACGTAAATTTTCTCATCGCCTTCGCCCCACCAGCCTTCTCGCGGGTTAAGTACGGTCCACTGGTCGCCAACCACTACACCGCGACCTTTGGCTTCCAGAAAGTTCCAATCGAAAAGCGGGAAAGTTGGAGTTGGAGGATCCATGCGCCATGATGCGTAAAAATGCATGCTATTAGGAGTCCAATCGTACTTATCCTCAGTCATTTTAAGACTAACGCTTACCGGTTCGTTCCATAAATTTTTCAGTATAATTTTTCCTGAATTTTTATAAGGCATCACCCAACGGCAAATCATTTTACCATCGTTTTTCACCGAACGTTCCCACATGCTATAAGGCTGAATTTTTCCAACGTTGTTAAAAAAATCACCAAGCGGACACCAAATTGTTGTTTTGCCGTCAAATTCGCCAACTAAAACTGTTGAACGTAATGCCTGTGCCAAATTTACGGCTTCATCAATTTTAATTTCCAATTGTCTTACAGCTCTGTTCCCTTCAGGAAGTTCCACTTCCAAACTTTTTCCCTTTTTGATATTCTTTGAAACAGAAAACGTTTTTCCCTCCTTAATTTCGGGAGTTATTAATTTTGACGCAACCTGGCTACGTAGTTCTTTAACCTCTTCAAATTCCTGCATGGTAAAGGTTTTAACAGGAGTTCCTTCGGGATACTTGCGATAATTGATGATGTTGTAAAAGGATTTATTGTCCATAGTGATCTTACAACTTTTTGCGTAAGGAATCGGAAAATAGAGGTTTCCGGCACGAGTTGATTCATCAGCAAAAGGAGCTTTAACAAAGTCCTGACCTTTTACAAGCTTAAAGAAATTGGTATTAATAACCGGTTCAGGATTTCCGTCGAGATAAAATTTGATGTTTGCACCGGTAGTGTCGTTCAATCCATAATAAAAACAAACAGCCCATATTTTTGCAATTACGCCGGGGCCTTCGTCTTCCATAATTACCCATTCTTTTTGCCCGTTATTTTCTTCAGTACGGATGTATCCAATGCCATCGCTATCTGCAAACCAACCCGGTTTATCGGGCGAAACCGATTCGCGGTTATAACTACTGGCCTGCAAACATTGGTAGCTATTCTCGGGAAAACGGGTGATTTGCTCCCTATCGACCATTTCGTTAAGCAGGGAGCTTAGATTTATTTCGTTGTTTTTTTTGCACGAGATAAAAGCAACTAATACGATGATAAAAAAGAATATTTTCTTCATGATACTTACTTATTCGTGCGAAAGTTTACAATCATCTCAGGTCCTGCAACTCTGCCTTTACCTTCGTAGTCGAATTCGATTAAATTACGACCTTCATTTACTACGAAACAACTGGCATCCAGTGTCACTTCTTTTTTCACCTCTTCATTTTTAGCATAATGAACAAGTGTTTCATCGCCCTTATTAACAATATAATCTCCAGGTTCCAGAGTAAACGGCATATCGGCTTTTTGCGTACCTACTTTTAAGTAAATTCCTTTTACCTTTTCCTTCGCTGTTTTTGGCAAACGGATAACATATTGCAAATTTTGCTGTCCCCCGGCACAATAATATTCCCAGGTGGTAGAAGTTGGCTGTCCCGGTTCGGTTGTCATATTCACATGTTTATAATCTAAAGAAACCGGAGCTTCTGGCGTACTTGCCAAAATTTCAGCGGGTAAAGTATTCGATTCATTTTCGCTGGCTGCACGCCCTCCTTCGGGTGCCCACGACTCGATAAATACCAGCTCTGCAACTCCATCCTTTACCTCCAAACCATAAAATGTATACGGATCGCGAAGTTTTTCTTTCTGCTCCTTTGTAAAAAGACCTTTCATTCTGGCCTCTTCCCACTTCCTAATTTCGGCTAAAATATCCGCAGCTTCTTTATTAATCTCGAAGAAATTAGGACTGATGTAGAAATCTACACCGGCATCGTAACCTGCGCCAAGTCCCATAACCCATTCCATATCTTTTTTAGTCGTTTTTGCATTGATACTAAATTGTCCCATTTTACGGGGTAATAAATCTTCCCTTAATCCTTTCTGTACTTCTATTCGATGCTCTAAATGAGCTTCTCTAAAATTTTTTGATGTCCAGGGCTCACCCCAACTTTCGTTTGAAAAATAGTGCCATCCGAAGTGGGTTACATCCGATGAATTGGCTACAATATTCGGATTTTTTAGATTATCGTAGAAAACCTTTACAAAACGGTCGCTGCCATAACGGCCATGGCCACAAGCTAAACCACCTTCAATACCATCGAAACTAATACGTTTCAGGTTGGCTTCATTAAAAAAGTTAGCCAGATTTTTAGCCATTTCATCTTGCAGGTTAATATCCGGAAAAAATACTTTGTATCCATGCGACATCAATCGAGCCACTTGCTCACCTTTTTTATGAGCCACAGCTTTTGTTCCGAATGCACCACGCTTACACTCTTTTAATAATAATTTGCCATCGGCTGTAGAATAGGCGTACTCAATAATTTCGTCACCAATACGTACGGCTGTATGTTCACGCCAGCGTGGATTTACCTTATCCAAATTAGGTTCGTAATAGGCTGGGCGCATCGATTCGTCGTGTAGCAACAATTCATTATCAGTTTCCGAAATATCTCTTTCTAATTCTGTTATTCCTGCCTTAACCAGGTTTGGGTGCGGGGTAGGTGTTACAAGCGGATCATTTGTGGTAATAAAGTTGGTTAACGTATGAGCGCCAAGGTTTATTCCCTGGTTTTCCGCCTTATCAGAACATTCGCGTACCGACTGGTAACCGTTTGGAAAATCGCGCTCTCTTAGTTTAAAAGTTCCCCATGTTTCAAAAATTCCACCGTGATATACACAGGTAATACCAGCCTGTTTTGCGATATCAATACATGCATCAATATTATTGACATTAAAAGACATAATAAACTTCGATGATGTTGAATACTTTGACGTTTTATTCCACTCATCGCCATTTTTGATATGAGGCAGGTTTTCTTCCAATACAATTTTCTCAATTACCTCTGTAAGAATATCTGCCGGTATGCAATACAGCGCAAATTTCGCACCCACTATTTCAGCATCGCTATCGTTAACCGGGACGGCTTGTCCCAACTTTTGCTCCCAGTTATCAACAACGCGATAAGTAGATCGATCGCGCACAAAGCCAGTTAAGCTAGCGCCTCCTTCAATTTTTTGAGCGGCATTTCCAAATCTCCCGCGGCTTAACTGTTCAAATCCACCGCGGCTTTTAAGGTTTAGCCCCATAAAACCGATCGCGATGTTATCATCATAAGCAATTCCAATTGATTGACCTATCTTTTCAGAAGGCAAGACATGATAAGGCCCCCAGGTAACTTTATCAATCCGCTTTTCGCTATTTAAGCTTGTAATTTCAAAGCTTAGGTACTTGCTGTTGTTCTCGATTTTTACATCAATTTCTGCTCCTGCTCCGTCAAATTTGAATTTCAATATTTCACCGGTATTTTTCCAACTTGAAATTGGATAATTGTTCCCTTCACTCTCAATTGTTAAAAAAGAAACACTATTGCCTGGCATTAACAGGTTTTCCCCCGATTCCTTTTCGAGAAGTTCAGTAAGCTGTCCTTTGTCATCAAGCGATATCTTAAAGTAATCGTTCTCGAGAAGAGATTTGTATGTTACCGTATTGCAGGCTGCAAGGCAACATACAATCATCATTAATAAAAAGAGTCTATTCATAGTTTTTATTATTAATTACTTTGAAGTTTAAAAAATGCATTGGCATATCTCTGCCCGAAAATGATAAGTGATTCTCTATTAAAGTGAACCATATGGTGTTGACGAGCTTTTAATCCCTTAGATTCAACAAATGCAACATTAGGTAATAAGTTGGGCATATTACGAAGTGAAGATTTTACTCTATTAATTGACTTTACTCTTTCAGGTGCATCATGATCTGGACCTGTACCGTAAAATTCAGCCAGGTTACCCAGTACAAAAGGTAAATTATCAATCTTCAAATCAGATCTTACGTCCAAAATTAATTGCTTCATTCGCTCACTGTAGTCCTTCGATTTTTCAGGAGTAACCGTATCCGATTCACCCTGATGCCACAATATACCTTTAACAATACCTTGTTCTTTTGCCCAAATAGCTTTGTTCAGCGCATCTGCATATACATCAGTTCCTTTATTCAGAGACGATATTTCTGCTCCTCCATAAGCCACAGGAATAAAAGCAACTTCAACTTCAGGGTGCTTCTCGAGGTATTTTTTTGCAAATGCTCCAGCAAGCCCAAACTGATCACTTCCTAGTCGGTTATGGATAGGATGTTTTGCTTGATGCCATGTAAACTCAGCCCCTTTGTTTGTCCATCCTCTCAGCATCCACACCTTGTTTAATGGCACAGTATCTTGTGGCAACAGCTCCCCATAACCAGCCATATTCGATTGTCCCATTAATATAAATATGTGAACGTCTTTCTTTTGTACACCAAATTTCCCACTACTCCATGCCGACATGGAAGTCATCACCATAAAAATTAAGATTATACTCCCAACTCTCTTTAAATTAGCATTCATAGCCATTTTTTTAATCGATTGATTTTTGTTTTTAGCTAAACTATCGCGATTAATTTGCTCGATTAAATTCAAGTATTTTTACTTCTCCCGGTTTTAAATTTATCTCCAATTCTTCACCAAATCCTATTTGCCTTGAATTTAATTCATTTGCATTTGAAAGTGGAGAAGAAAGCTGCAACCTTGTTAAGGTCTTTAAAGTTCCATTGTTTCTGTTAACATTGAATGTATAGGTCTTAGCTTCCGTTTCCGATGGATTATGGAACGATGCATAACCTCCATTTTCATTCCATCCCGTATAACCGTAAACTTCCATCTTTTTAGGATTTCCACCGTGCATTCTCGCGTGTTTAAAATATGGGAATACTTTGCGTACCCATTTCAGTCCGTCAGCTAAAACGTCCCAATCAGCTTCTGATAGATTTTGAGTTACAATATACAATTCAACAAAGCCTGTCCCACGTGAAAGGTTCATCCACAGGTATTCGCTGAATTGTTCTTTGCTTTCGCCGGTTTGGGTCTTCTTCGGTTCGTGGTTAAACACCGAGTTGATGGGAAACTGTGTTTTCTCTTTCACCCACGTGTCGTAATAAACGCCATCGCGGTAAACCAACTCTTGAGTGCGGTTACTTCCGCCGGCAGCGTCGCCTGCATTAATCATCCAGACAGCATCGATGTATTGCAGCCACCAGGGACTTAGGTAAGCACCGTTTGAAATCACAACATATACATTTGGGTTTACCTTGTGCTGTTTCTTGAAGATTTCCATTAAACGCTCGGTTCCTGCAACGAGGTAGTAGGTTTTAAGCTCATCGTATTTGGGATCGTTTAAACGTTCGTCTGCCGGTTTAAATCCTTCGGTTTCGAGTTGTGGCATGGTTGGAACACCGTAGGCTCCTCCCTTAAAATCGAATTCGCGGCGATTGAGATGCCCAAACAAACCATCAAGTTTGAAATAAGTAACGCCCTGTGTTGTTAATTCAAGCATACGATCTTCAAGCAGCTGCATGTATTTTGGACCGGCCAGCGACATGTATTCATCCAGAGCTTCCAAACCTTTTTCACGCATCAACGGAACAGCTGGACGCCCACCGAAGTTACAACCAGGACTGAGCCACAAACCCAGATTAGCCCCGGCCTTCTTAACATTTTCAAAACTGCTTGCGAAATCGGCATCAAATTTCTCATTCACTTTCCACACCTTGTCGCTCCAGTCGGTGTTTGCATTTTGCCAACCATCGTCGATTACAAAAGCACTAAATGTCGCCACGCCACGTTCGGTGTTCAGTTCCTGGCTCACTTTTTTCACACTCGCGACAAACTTTTCTTTATCAACTCCAGGCCCGAAATCAAACCAACTGTTGTATTGCACTTGTAAACGTAACGGGCGGATGCGGATTTTATCGATATAGTCAAAAAAACTATCCTGGATAAATTCAGGATTGTCGCCAACACCAAAAACCGATTTGTAAGTAGTATACGTTTGCCCTGCCTTGATTTCTTTTCCCCACAAGTAACCGCAATAAGCAATATTGTTTTCCACATAATTGTATGAAGCCGGAAATTCTGTTCCCCAAAAGGTTGCCGATTGCTTTGTGTAAAGCGGCTGCCCCAATCCCGGACGCCACTGCGAAGGTCCCCAGGCAGTAATCTGCTTCATTTTGTAAGGCTGATAAATGTCATCAAGCTTTATTGTTTCAATATCAATCCTTTCAAGTGTGAGTTCTTTGCCCGCCCGGATATTGAGCAGCTTGTTCATATAAAAATTATCGGCTTGAATTTCGTAAACGACCTCAACATCCAAATCATGTTTTTCATTACTTAACAAGAATTCCAGTTTCTCCGGTGTTTCTGATAAAACTTTTTTCACTCTAAAGTCTGGCGAAGTAAGGATTACATCGGTTCCTTCCTTATCCGTCCCCGCTGAAATCCGGATTTGAAATTCGGCATTGTTTTGCGGAACCAGCTCTTTCCCCGATACTTTGTTTTCCAATTTTAAGGTATGCAACGATCCCCCATCAATACTGATTGTGCGCGACAGGAAATTGTTGGCAATAGTAAACTCTGATTTTTGTGTACATTGAATATTGGCTGATATTATAACTATTAATAAAATAATGAGGGCCATTGATTTGATAGTGTTTTTTGGAAATTTCATCGTCAAGCTTCTATTTCGTTATTTTTTTATATTGGGCAGCATATCTTTCTCCTAAAGTAATGTATGATTGCCGGTCAAAATGGACATTGTGATGGTCAATAGATGTACAGCCGCTACTTTCAACAAAACCCGTGTTCTCCACTTTCTCAGGCAAACTACGCAATACGGATTTTACCTGGTTAATCCGCCGGGCTCGTTCAGGAGTATTGTGCTCCTCGCTTGTGCCATAAAATTCGGCTAAGTTCCCAACAATGAAAGGAAGATCTGGAATATTCAGGTCCGCACGTAGATCAGCGATTAGCTGGTGTAGTTTTCCTTCATAGCCTTCAGCCAGCTCTTCAGTAATTGAATCTGATTCGCCCTGGTGCCATAAAATACCTTTAATTTTTCCTTTTTTTTGCGCGAATTCAGCTTTGGCAAGTGCATCATTGTAGGTATCGGTCCCTTTCTTCAACCGATCAATTCCGGCACCTCCCCAAGCCACCGGAATTAAACCAACTTTTACATTCGGATGGTCTTTCATATATTGTTTGGCAAACGGAAGTCCCAAGCTGAATCGATCTGATTTTAAACGGTTATGTAAAGGATGGGCAGCCGGCTCCCAAACAAAATCCCCCGTACCGATTGTAGGGATTTTATAAATCCCTTTAACAGGAATAGTGTCTTGTGGCAGTAGTTCTCCGTAACCCGCCATATTCGACTGCCCCATTAACAGAAAGATGTGCCATTCGTTTTCTTGTGTTTGGTTGGATATTGAACTACGTAGTGTCGAAACCAAAAGCAACAAGGTAATAACGATTATTTTTGGTGTCTTTTTCATAAAAATTCTAGAGCTTATGTGATTTCAATATAGCTTCAACGTATCGTTATTCCACGACAATCAAGCACTTAACTGATTAGCATTTCACAATACCACCCCCAACTATTGGATGCAAAATATTATATTCCTCCTTTATTCTATTTTAAATAGAACATTGGCTGTAGCCCAATTGTCGCTCCAAACTTCCACAATCGTGAACCTGTAATGCAAGAAAAGAGTTTTTCTTTCTGGATCGTAATAATTTTCAGCTGCTTCATATTCTAAAGTAAATTACCAGCATCATAAAGACCAGTAGCATAATCGTCATTAATAATCAATCCTAATCTCCAATTACCTCCTTCTAAGTCAGGTTTTGTCCTAAACTTATTGAATTCACCTGCAGTTTTCCCCAAAGGATCAACCCCGGTTACATAATTCACCGCAGCCTTTAAGGAGTATAATCTAAATTTGAAGCTTCGGAATAAACCCATGCCCTATGAATCGGGAAAGTCGGTGTAAAGTCAATTTTAGCATCTTTTCTCTGAGTAACTTAATTCCCTTGCGTATTCACTGGGAAAACGCCATTAACATGATACATTAAGGATGATTTAGAATTCCAATCGGGGATATCCATCCAGGGCTCAAAAATCATAACACCTGGGAGCTCTTTTCTCAATGCATAAGCACACTTCTTCCAGATTTTAACTACCCCATCGAAACTCATTACTGGTTGACCGTCACGGTATGCAACATCAGCTCCAATTTTTGTATCCCATTCACTCAATATTTGAAAATAAGCATTCCCTCCTTTTTGCCCCCAATCTTCAACTGCATTATATCCATAAAATGGAAGTCCAGCAACCACTTTCTCTTTTGCAATCCCTTTATCCAGAATATTATTTACGAAGGTTACATACTGGTCATATGGAGAATGATAATAGTTTGGTGCAAAATTGTCATAAATCATCACATTAATAAAATCCAGATAATTCTCAACGGCTTTCATATGGCCAGTATTATACCAAATTATTGCCTGTGTGAGCTCAATGTTTAATGGATTTAACTGTTCAAACATTTCTTTGGCAAAAACTCCTGCGGCCTTCTTCTGTTCTGCCGTTTCAGGATGTTCCCAGTCAATATCTACGCCATCGTAGCCATATTCCAAACATAGATCTTTTATACTCCCCACATAATTACGAAGTATATTTAAATCAGCAATAAGTGGCATATAGCGTTCATTTCCACCACCAAAACCAAGATATAGTTTTGTCTTTCTTTCTTCACGTCTTGATATCGCCTCAGAAAAAAGATTTCTCAGTTTATCATTTGGAACGATTTCTCCATTATCTGCAATGCTGTAATCCTGCTGATTCGTAAGAATAATAATGTGAGTTAGGTTATCGTAGTAATTGTCATTTAAATATTCAAGTCCCTTATCAGAACGAATGTAACCAACAACCATATGACTTCCGTCACCCCGTACTGTATAGTCAATTTCACTTAAAGGATCTAGCTCAGCTATAAATGTTTCTGCTTTAGCCTGAAATTCATCGGTCATTTTGGCATCTGGTTTAAACAGTGAAAAATAAACGATCTCCTTTGAAGCATCAACTCCTTCAATTTGTATCAATTTATTGGCATCTTCACTTGCGATCCGCACTATTTGAACAAGCCCGTAAATATCGGTATAAGTTAAGCTAATAGCTACTTCGTCATAGTTTGTCCGCTTTTCAAACTGTAAGCTTAATGTGTTTTTATATACATCTTTTAGCAAAATGACGCGATTCTTTAATTCCGAGATGTATTTGTCTCCATATACTCGAATATTACGGGTTCCTTCTTTTATTGTATTTCCTTTTTTATCTGAAGTTTGAAAAGTAAATCGAATCATTCCGTCTGAAAAACCACTATTTTCGTCTAGTACAACCTCCATAGTATCAGAGATAACATGGCCTGGAATAATAAAAGGCTTTAGAGTTTCACTGTTTTGACTCCATCTTACCGTTAATTTTTCAGCATCCAAATTATCTTCCCGATAACGAATTTTCAGTTGTTTATAGGAAGGTATAACCTCAACTAGATCGAATTTCCCAATTTCGATCTGATCAGGTTCGTCCATGGATTCTTCACCGTTTTTATCGCAGGAAATAAATCCAAGCAAAACAAAAAATAGCAATAATCTTGATATCATTGTAGTTTTTATTTATAAGTTTTATAGTAATTTTTTGAAAATTTAATCTATGCCTGGCCAATACGTATATGTTCCATGAGTGTTGGCACTTACAATTGCTTGTTATAAGTTATAGAAAGCGAAGCACCTCGTATTCGAGGCACCTCGCTTTTTATAACTATTTTATTTACTAGCTATTCTAATATTCACCCCACATGGTAATTTCGCCAAGATTCAGAAAAATTGAGTTATCCCAAACATTGTTAACACGAATTCGAACATATTGCATTGGTTGCATATTTTGAGTAAAATCGGCAAAATTTAGTTCTAACGTTGCGTCTCCACTTGGGGCAACAATCCCTTCGTGATAAGCAATTTTTGTCCATCCTTTTGAGATTGCCTCTGCTTCCCATCCAGGATCATCACAAGAAAGATCAGTTTCAGCATCTGTCAAATCACTTGTGCCCCAGATGTCGAAATTTTTGGGGAACCTTGCTGCCTGTCCAGGTCGACAATCAATTTTTATTCTGGTTGGTTTAACTATATCTCCTAAATCAAATGTAAATGTTAATGGAGGACCATCATTCCATTGACCAGTATGATAGTGGTTACTATTATCTAAAATATCATCGAATAGTTTTGAGATAGAACCACCCCAAGACTCTCCTAGGTTGTCATTCTTCAACGCAAGCCCTTTTATTTGAGTTTTGTCTAGCTCAAATTCACCAGTAGGTAAATCGATCATTAATTCGAGCCAGTCTGTTTGAAATGTATCCAAGGCAGTTGCTTCAGGAAGATAGTGCATACGGTGCGATATATTAGTTCCAATCTTAATATCTGTTATCGTCATCATATTCTCAGAAGGCTCATACTTCTTTACAACTTCTTCATTCTCAACATTAATATATTTTAACTCAAATGCAGTTGCTTTTTCCGCACTATTCATCCATGCAATGTCAGTTTTGATTCTAGTAACCTTTAATTCTTGAACAGCACGATGTTTTAATATTTGTTTATACTTATCGCCATATGTGACACCAAAAACAGTTACTCCAATTGATTTATTCCCCAAAATATCCTTGGTTACAATTTCCAACTGATGTGAACCTTCCGGAAGGTCGTTTAAAGCAATTCTCACAGTGTCCATGCCTGCTGTTGGCTCAACCTCTGTTACAATCGAATCCATCTTGTTATTCCAATAAATAACAACACGATTTACTTTTATGGCATTATCCAAGACAAACTGAACCTCACCTCTATTATTCCCAGCGAAAAATTCGACTGAATCCACTTTTGTTAAATATAGTATTTCTCCATTTTCAACAAATTTTTCATGTACCTCATACATATCTTCGCATGCAGAGAAAAAGCCCATACATGATATTAAAATAAGGATTATATATATGAATGTTTTTTTCATTTGATTACATTTTATAGCATGCCTATTTATTTCAAACAATAGGCATACTGGGTTTATCTATAACTCAACGATATCTCCGAAAAGATTAAACTCGGCTAAATACGTAAAATCTGTTTGCCCCCATGTTTCCAAAACAACAAACCTTAAATATCTAACATAGGGAGCGTCCTCCGAGATCTCAAACTCATGCCCTTGTCGCAGTAATATCAAATCCTCTTCACTATTCTGGTTAACAGGTAAACCCGATGGCTTTTCGATAGTACACTCTCTGAGTTTTGTCCAGTTATCTAGTGAGCCATCTTCGGCTGGTGTTTCCGCTGTTCCATATACCTCCCAACGACGAACGTTACCGTGAGCATATGCTTGTAGAGATGGGACATCCTGACGTTGCCACATTTTGTAGCGACTTAACTTAACTTTTACACCAAGATCAATTGAATACACATGAGGCCACCCCTTACCACTTTGAGTATGTGCTTTAGTCAGTACATCATCATCGTAAGCAGCTTCGTATTGTCCACCCCATACACTCCAGTTTTGATCTCCTGCAAGAATTAATTTTCTAAATTTTGATTTATCAACTTTCTCTTCAAATTTAGGTATAATGTAACGTCCTTCTTGCGGAAAGATCGTGTCAGAATAGTTCATCCAACGATCACGAATTAATAGGGCAAATGGTCTTTCAACCGATTTGTAACCTCTAAGGTATCCCAATCCATCTAACTGTGAAGAATAAATTGTATTAACAATAACCATTTCCCCTAATGAGTCTTCTGACATTAAGTAGTAAGTTAAAGCACTCTCAGTAGCATTCGCCCAGGTAAATTTTGCACCACCAAAAGCAGGTTCAATTTTAACCGTTTTGGAAGTTGCAATAACAGCGGGCTCAAGTGGATTTATCGTCACTGTAACAGGAGCAGAGTAATTTTCACTTTTATCAACTGCATATAAGCTCACCCGGTGACTAAGTGTATCTCCAAACCCTTCAATCTTTAATTCATTGTTGTAAAACGAAGCACGGGTTTCACTCATTTTCCCGTTTAATTCAAATTGAGCAGAAACATATAATAAGTCCTCATCTTGCGGAATATTATATTTTAGAACAGCACCACCATTCACATTTTCAATTTCCACTCCGGTTACAATACCAGGTGCTTTCTGATCTTTTAATGTAGGCCCTAATACATCTTCGTGACAACTATGAATGCCTGCTATAAAAAGAGCTACAATTGCATATTTATATATTTTCATTTTATAATGTTTTTGAATTTACCATCCTGTATTTTGTTCCAGGTTTGGATTTAATATGATTTGTTCTTCCCGAATAGGCCAAAAATAATCTCGCACTGTAAATTCCTGGACGAAATAGGTGTTCACCTGATAGTAGGCCTGTATTTCTTTTTCGCCAACACTCCATCCCTGTAAAGGTTGGTTTAAATATTCGTAACATAATTTCCAACGTCGAAGATCCCAAAATCGTCCACCTTCAAAGCTTAGTTCAATTAGGCGTTCTTGTTGGATAATCTCGCGCATTCCTTCTTTTGATAAAGGTTTATTCGGATATTTTGAAAAATTAGCCCAAGACTCAACAACTCCATTTAGTCCTGCTCGTTCACGAACTTGATCGATTGCATTATAAACTTCCGTAGTTGGTGCCTCATTAACCTCGTTTAAAGCTTCCGCATAATAAAGGTAAAGATCGGATAAACGCACTATAGGAAATGGGTAGTTCTCAGTGTGATATTGCGTCCCATCTGCATTAAATTCAGTCTCAACATTAATGAGCTTACGTGGAAAATACCCAGATTCATTTCTATCATTCGCATCGTAAACAGCTGCAGGTTCACCTTTTCTGCATTTGATCCACCAAGCCTTGGATTCATCATCATAAACACCATTTCCAAACCAAACACTACGGTCGAAAGCTAAATCAGCATAGTACCGAAATTCGCGGTCAAAATTCACAATTGCAGTTTCTTCTCCCTGTTTAATGAACTTACGATCCTTATATTGCGATATTTTCAATTTGTATCGGTCGCTGTAATTGAATATCTTATCCTCATTAATTGGTACACCATTATTCGAATAATACTGCTCGGCAACTTTAAACGGTACTGCGAAGTTTGATGTAACTGGATTTTCATTAAGTGCAAACAAACGGGGCTGAGATCCAGATTGAAGTCCTCCTCTTCCTCCACCAACAATACTGGTAGCCGTTGCCCAGATAACTTCATTATTCCATCGTTCAGTGAAACGAGAACGTAAAGCCATTTTCATTTTCGTAGTATCCGAAAGTGCATACGGAGTTATAAAATTGTCGACTTGGTATAAACTAAAACCTGCCTGTTCTGCAAAATCAATCGCCTCTTTACATGCATCAGCAGCGAATTGCCATCTGGTATCGTCATATTCAGATGGAAACAATGGGGTCCCTGCCTGATCAACCAGTCCTGTAAAGTCTGGGTTTCCGTTAAATAAAGGACTGGCATATGTAATTGCAACCCGTGCCTTAATAGCCGCAGCAATCGGTTTAGATATACGCCCAAGTTCTGTTTTTTGTTTGTCGATATTGTCAGGCAAATCTAGGATAGCTTCATCAAGTAAGCTCAATACATAATTGAAACAATCTTCAACCGGATCTCTATAAACCTTGGTTGAAGCGGTAGAAGCTGAAACAGCTATACTCTCATCTGAAATGTGAATAGGCCCGTACATCCGTATCAGATAAAAATGATAATACGCTTTTAGAAACTTCACTTCAGCTTTCCACCTAACAGACTCATCTTCCGTCAAATCAGGCACTTCATCAATTCGTTCAAGCAAAATATTACAAACTCGAATACCAGCGTATAAATTTTTACCACCATTAGCACCTACCCAGTAATCAAATCTTGGACTAGTAACTGTTTGGTTATGACGAGCCATCGCTGGTCCATTGAGTTCTCTTTGATGATCAGGTAGCCATAATTCATCTCCACCCACAATTGTTGGGTTGGAATTATAGCTTGCAAAGTTGGGCAAAAACGAATAACACGTTGCCAGATATTTTTCTGCATTGTACCTATTGGTAAATGCATTATCGATTGTTGCAATGTTATCGGGAACCACATCGAGGTAGTCGCATGATGATATTGCACCAGTCATTAAAATGAATAGTAATATTTTAATCCTTTTCATACTTCAAAATTTCAAATTGATTAATTCTGATTTTAAAAATTAACCTGTAACCCCAGGTTTATAACTTTCTGTACCGGATAACCCAGTCCATTTCCTCCCATTTCAGGATCCCATAATTTAAATTTGCTGAAGGTTAGCAAATTCGTACCACTCACATAAAGCCTAAAATTCGTTAATTCAACCTTTTGAATAAGATTTTTCGGCAACGAATAACCAATCTCCACAGATTTTAAGCGTAAAAATGCTCCATCTTGCATAAACCAGGTACTTCTTTGCGCATTATTTATTACCGACTTATCAGATAGTCTTGGCCACAATGCATATATATCCCGGTTATCCTCCGACCAATGGTTACCTGCATATGCACTTAACAACTGATTTTGTGAACGAATATTTCCATCACCATCGTTATCAATAAACGGAGCAGTACTGTTTGTATCAATCCAAAATGATTCCCTACCTAAACCTTGAAAAAATGAAGAGAAGTCAATGTTCTTGTATCCTAAAGAGAAACCAAAACCGTAAACAATCTCTGGAGAAGTCGGATGTCCGATAGGAACACGATCTAATCCCGTAATTTTATCATCACCATTTATATCACGGTATTTGATATCTCCAGGACCATATTCTCCAAATGTTTGTAAAGGTGAATTTGCAACGTCTTTTTCATCAATGAACAAACGTTCTGCGATATAACCCCACTGCTGACTAATGGGCTGATCAACGGCAGACAACCAAGGAGTAGCAGAATAGTCAGGCTCTTCGACGGCTTTCTTCTTTCCAACGGCATAAGTAAAATTTGCACGTCCAGTTATCCAGAGACCATTACTAAATGATTTATTATAGTCTATCGATCCGTCAAACCCCTGACTATAGGCAGACCCAACATTTGCACGCACTTTAGATTCTAATCCCATACTTGCTAATTGCAAGCGATCCATCAATATATTGCTACGACTTTCTCTAAAGATATCAGCATGAATATCGAATGCTTCAAACAAACCCAGCTCGATACCAAAATTGAATTTTTTGGCAGTCTCCCATGTAATCAGGTCATTGGCATACCTGCTTATAGAAACGCCATTAATACGATAATCCATCTTTTCACCCCATCTGGCACCTCTGCCACCATCATCCAAATTCACCTGCGAAATATAAAAGAAACGGTCGTCTGCATTACCAATTGCGTCGTTTCCAACTAAACCATATGTAGCTTTAAACTTCAGATTATTAATCGTGTTTGCTAAAGGCTTCAAGAAATCCTCCTTTGAAGCTATCCATCCTACACCTGCCGATGGAAAAAAACCAAATCGTTCTTTTTGTGCAAAACGCTCCGATCCGTTGTACCCAAAGTTAAATTCAGAAAAATATTTGCTTTTATAGGCATAAGTAAAACGACCTGAGACTCCCATATTTCTGTATGGAAGGGATTTCTGAAGATTACCTGCGTTTGTTATTTTTTCTTCACGCATAGTATAAACGACCAACCCACTTACATTGTGATCTTCAAGAAACTCCTTATTGTATTGAAGTGCAGTCTCGACATACATGTTTGAAGATATATCTTTGCCTCCTTCGTTGTAGTTAAGGTATTCTGTTGCTGTTGACTCATTCAAAGGAACAAGATCAACCGCTTCGGTTGCATAATTATAGATGGCTGAATAATAATTAGGATTATAAAATCGATTCACGCTTGCGAATGAATAACGATTAACACTTCCCAATGCCCTTACAGACAATCCATCTAAAACGAAACTTAAGTCTTGTTTCAACTCAAATTGAGCAGTAATCTTTGTTTTATCATATTCCTGGTAACCCTTTACCAAATCGGCATATGGATTTATGTAATCACCCTTCTCATAGTTACCAAACATTATATGTTTCACATATTGAGTCTCTTCTGTTTTTGAATAATACGCAGGAAAAAGCACCGAACTTGATCGCATCACCTTATTATAAACAGCTGACCCACCGTCAATTGGACCATTATAATCATCAAAAAAACCATTAAATCGGATGGCAACTTCTGTGCTCTTTGTTACGTCAATATTTATATTTGATCGTAACTGGTAACGCTTCAGATTAATGTTATTGTTGAAATTATTCTGATTATCAACATTAAGATTACCATTATCTTGATTTACTGTTGCGGCCAAATAATAACGTGATACCTTACCACCACCAGAGACGCTGAAGTTTAAGCGGTTATTCATGGTAGTATTCTTAAACAATTGATCGTACCAATCAACAGTTGGATACAAAAGGGGATTGTTCCCTTCAATGGTTTTATCGATTTTTTCTTGAGAATAAGGAAGAATTCCTAGTGGATCGCGTGTTAAAACTGCTTCGTTATGTAACTTCATATAAGTTACCGGATCGGCTAATCTAACACGCTTAGTTGGAGAAGAGAAGGAGTTTTCAAATCGAATAGATACCTTAGCTTTTCCTTCAACACCTTCTTTAGTGGTAACCAATATTACGCCATTCGCACCGCGTGCTCCATACAATGCAGTTGCAGTTGCATCTTTCATAATTGAAAAACTGGCAATATCATCGGGTTGCATACGTGCTAAATCAGCCGATGTATTTTCGACACCATCGATTAAAATTAATGGGCTTTTTGAATAACCAAAGGAGGTAACACCACGTACAAAAAACTCGGCATTATCCTGACCTGGCTCACCACTTCGCTGATACGAAATAATTCCTGCAATTTTCCCAGCTAAAGCAGTTGTAAGATTACTAGAGGGAACCTTTAGCTCTGAAGGTTTTACTGTTGACACCGACGCCAAAACACTTTCCTTTTTCTGCCTCGCAAATGCTACAACCGTAACATCATCCAGCTCTTCCGTTTTTGATTCAAGTACAACTTCAATGTTGGTTTTGTTACCTACGTCAATAGTTTGTGATTGCATTCCTATAAATGAAACCACCAGCTTATCGGTAGATTCAACATTGGCAATCTCAAATCTACCATCAACATCAGTAATTACTCCACGAGTAGAACCCAAAACGGTGATCGTAACTCCTGGTAATGAAGCACCTGAAATATCGCTTACAGTGCCAGTCAATTTTTTCTTCTGTTCAATCTCTAATGCTTCCTTTATTGTGGCATTTTTAAAGTTGAGTGATAAGTTGGTTCCTTGCGCAAAACTATTTGAAGCATGCACTTGGGGAACAAGTAATAAAGCAAACAAGGTTGCTGTCATAGTTAGAAATAGCTTTGATCTCCACAAATTAAAACAAGTGAAAACCATCAACACATAGTTTTTTTTCATAATTTTGCAAATGATTAGAATAATCTAGTTTTTTATTCAGCATTTCACGTTTCGAGCCGGAAATGCATAATTAAGGAGATGTATCTAGCGTCCCCTTTTTTTCATAAAATGTTTGGTCTGTTTTTTTACATCATAGGCGATCAGGTTGTTATTTAATTTATCAATTATTTAAGACTCAAGTACTTTTTTCGACATCAAATTTCCGCTTTAGTTCAGCAATACCCCCCTTCAGCGAATTATCATTAAAAACCAATTTTGTTCCGCTTTAATCCAAAACATATCGTTGTTATTGGATCGGAGCCAGCAATTCTAATCATTAGTACCACAATAGTAAATTAAGCCATTAGTTTCATGGGGTACATTGAAAGACTGTAGTAACAAAGCTGACGAATAAATAAAAAAATGATGTATTCAGTACTTCTTAAAATGCACTCAATAATTCAACCAGCGCGAGATCAGTGTGTTGCCTAGTTCTTTTTTCGATGATTAGATGGAGTAGCGTTGTATTTCCTTTTAAAGCACTTGTTAAAATAAGCTCTACTTTCAAAACCTGTTTCGTAAATGATTTCGGTAATTGGTGAAGTTGTTTCTTTTAGCAGTCGAGCGGCTTCAATAATTCTAATTTCGCGGATAAATTCTTTGGGAGATTTACCTGTTGTGTTTTTTACTTCATTATACAGTTTGGTTTTACTCATATGCATGGCAGAAGCAAATTGCTCTACAGAAAAATTGGAATCAGCCAAATTATCAGAAATTACTTTTTCGAACTCTTCTGTTAAAGCGCTTTTTTCTTTATCTTGAGCTAAAACATTTCTCTCTTTTTGGCGCCAATATCTGATATATAAAAGAAACATTAATACCAGCAATACGACAAAACCGACGTAAAGCAGAGTCTTTGATCGATGAACCTTTAAGTTTTTATACCAAAAATTACTCTTTATTGAATAGACTTCTCTGATTTGCCGGTCGTTCAGAACCCGGTTCCAAATAATCAAATCATCCATTTGGCCCTCAAAAAAATCGTTCCAGAGGTTAGTGCCAATTTGCAATTCTTTGGAAACATTTCGAAAGTCTTCAACAGGGCAAAATCCCTTTTTCTCTCCATCAATATAAAATGTAACTCCAAAGGTTTCTTTAAACGAAAGTGCAATATGGTGCCATTTATTCGGTGTAAGTTTTGCATTCACCTCGAGCAGATCTTTATGTTGAGGAATTGTAAACAACAGTGTTCCGCCACCGTTAATCCGCATGGCATAGGCGTGCCCCAATGCTGCAACTGCTCCAAAATCGCGATTAAACTCATTTTGTTTTACCCATGCAGAAATAGTCACAGCATTATCAATAGGTAATTCATCGAAGATGATAAAGCTGTTCTTTCCATTAAAGCTGGCTACACGTCCTTTGATCGAATCATTCTGAAAAACAATATTCCTGGTTTGTGGTTTTTGTTGTCTCTCCGATAAAAAGTACCGGTGCTGATTATCGAAAGAATGATAAAATACTAATCCATTGGTAAGAGGTTCTTCAAAAGGAAGTAGCTGATATAATTCCTTAATTTTATTCTGCGATATGGCTTCTTTAAAAACTTGGATATTTTGCATCGCACCATGAAAGTTATCTTTCCAGTTATCTTTACCAACAAAAACCTGCTGACTCCAACTTTTCATATTACCCACCCAGCTAAATTCAGCAACTAACTCAGCATCTACATATATTTTAGTTTTCGGAAAATCAATAATAAACGAAATAAATATCCAATTTTGATTACTGAGCTTTAGGTTGGTTGTATTATGGTCTTGGACACCAGGCTCAGTGAATTGCAATTCACGATCAGTTGTCGTTCTTAACCAAAAAGCATTGGCGATTCCCACAATTGCCATGTTTTTTTTAAGTAAATCTTCAGGTTTTATCCAGGCACAAAAAGAAAAAGTGCTGTCGAATGATTCATGCATTTCTATGTACGAATCGATCCCATTAAAAATGTAAGAAGGAGAAGTGGTTTTGCCTTTTGTAGTTTCTATTTTATGTGGTACGGATGATTGAGAATTGAAAATATTTATTGGCAAAACATCCTGTTCATTTGAACTTGCCATTTCCCAAAACAGCAATAACAATATGATACCTACAAATATTTTCGAGACTTGTTTCAATCCATATTCAATTAGAGGGGTAAAAATACGATTTACAGCTTTATCTCTTCACCATTATTCACAGTTTTGATTTCTAATTTAACCGGTAAATTGGTTTTGTTCTCAAACTGACAATCGAAAATCAAATTGCAATTTCCTTTTTCAACTTCAAACCTTTTGGAGTCTACAGATACCTTTTTTACGATGTTCCAGGTTGCAGTGTAAATTATGGCTTCCGAGCCTCCTTCATATTTCAAATAATGTTCTGCCGGAACAGTAACATCTAATTCAACCTTTTTGAAGTTGTTGATATCAAAACTCAAATTACGAATTGCCGATTCTTTTGGTGCAGTAACAATAAACTGTAATACTTGTGATCCATTAGTATTATCAAATTGAAATTTTGAATGAACCGGTTCGCCCGGCTGACGAATTATCTGTTTGTGCTCAAAACGATCAATTTTATACTGATACAAATTCCAGGTATTTTCGGAAAGCGGTACTAGATGAAATTCATTTTTTATGTCCTCCATCAACTTTTTTTGATCGGTAGTAAATGCTCCTGCGTGCCGCAATTTTTCCCACATAGCAATTGTTTCAAGCAACTGGTTACCCAAACCGTTTGTAGCTACTATTCTTTCGGAAGTGGTAAGTGCAAACCCTGCATCGAAACCCGCTGCACGTGCCAGCAACCATTCTACATCTTCCAAACTAATTTGTTCCGACATGCTGAACCACCCCAACATACAGGGCATTAAATTACGGCGATAAAAGTCCTGATTCATTAAACGGTATTGCGTTTGGCTTTCACGAAAACCGGCATACCAAGGTTCGCCCCAGTTCATTCGGGTGTACATGTGCCAAAAGTAGTGACCGGGATTACTTGCATCCATAATTACTTTTCCCTGTAAATCAGGATTTAAATTATCATACCACTCTTTTGCGAAACGCAGGCGCCCATATTGTCCCATTCCTGTGGACCAGTTTCCTTCCAAGCCATCAAACGACACTTGATACAATCCAGTGTAATTGAACAAATCGGCAATTTTATTGGCAATTTCATCTGAGAGTGCGTTATTGCTAAGAAAAGTTTTGTAGCCATGATCCATTAGCTTTGAAATGCTTGCTCCTTTTTCATGAGAACTTGCCAAGGTTTTAAAAGCCCCACGTTCGCAATCCAACAAAGTCCAAGGTTTAGTATCAGAAACTTTGGCGTATCGAATTATTTCATCGCCCACTACCACAGCATGCAAACTGTTGTTTTTCATTTGATTGAAAAACTTTGGATCTTCAATTATAATATTATTGGTAGTTGCATCAATTGCTGAAACTAAGGTACTACTTCCTACTTTTGCCAAACGCGAATCTGGAATTGGAGTAACATACGGATCGTTAGTGGTAATAAAATTCGAAAGCGTGTGCAGTCCTAGTCGCACTCCCTGTTTTTCAGCGCGCTCCACACAGCGTTTCATACTTTCCCAATTGTCGGGGAAGGGTTTTTCCTGAAGATCAAAATGTCCCCAGTTTTCAAAAGGGCCGCCATGATAAAGGTATTTTAAGCCGGCCTTCTGGGTAAGCTCAATGGCCCGATCGAGATTATCTTCAGAAAAAGACTGAATTAAATACGATGCCGTAGCACCGATTGCTGTTTTTCCCCATTCGCCATCAATTTCAGGATGAGGTAGCCCTTCAGCAATTTCTATTTCACCAATAGTTTCCAATGCTTTTTTAGCTTCACAGCCGAATAATGCGATTTTTGTCCCAATTAAACCACCATCATCAAAAGCAGGCACTTCATAAAATTCGTGATTCCATACTGGAATTACCTTGTCTTCACTTCTGTTTCGACAATACGCTTGAACGACACTTCCGTAATCGGTGTGTTTTGCTGTTTGTCCACGATACAAAACCTTTACCGAATCGCCAATATCAACTAGATTATTGGTGGCAAAAATATCATAAGCGGGTTCGGTATCGTCTTCATTGGTAGGATAACCACCCAATGTTTTTGGATTTAAGGATTGTATTCCAATGGCAAAATTGTCGTTTCGAACAACACCAACTGTTTCACCCACCGTCTTTTTAATGGTGGTTGCAAAAGGTCCCCAAATAGCAAGATCGGGTTGTGTGTCACCCTCAATTTCTACTAATTCAAAATTTGTATGAGTAGGTTTTTGCTCTACTTTAATATGAGCCGTAGTTTTAATCGATTCAAAAATTAGTTTTATGGTAGTTCCATTTTCATCCCAGTCCATTTTATCCGGATGAATAATTGAGCCGTCTGAGCGAAACGATAAAAGATATGATTGTTGGTTTTCGGGATAATATTCCTTTTGTTTTTTTAGGTCGGTGAAGCTTACAATCTGACCTTTGTTATTTAATCCAATCTGGAAATTTTCACTATTTATGTTTAATTGATTAGTCGAGCAAGCTGAAAAGATGAAGGCAATAAAGACAACAAATAATATCTTTTTCATGGTTTTAGGTTTAGCTGATAAAAATACTGAATTCAGATTTGGCAAATAAAGTTAACTATTGAAGTTTAATTATAACCCTTTTACTTACGTTATTTTATTTGAAAATGGGCTGCCCATAAGGACAACCCATTATTATTTAATTGAATTAATTGATTATAATTCAGGATTAAAAGTTCCGCCCCAACCTGCATTTTGCTCCAGATTTGGGTTTCTATCGATGTGACTTAACTGAATTGGGAAGAAGTAATACGAATCTAGCATAACCATTTCTTTTGGTCCTGTAGTAATTAGTTCTTCAATCGAATAACCAAAATCTTCGGGTAGCAACTTATAGCTTTGTGCATTTTGGAAGTCTTCAGAAGTTACCTGATCGTAAGTACGTCCCTGGACCGTCATGGCCATAACTCCGTATTTGCGCATACCATTTAAGCGATCTAACATGCGATGACGACGAAGATCCCAGAAGCGCTTCCCTTCGAATAGCATCTCGATGTATTTTTCATGAAGGATGGATTCAGATCAATTTAGATCTAAGCAAAATTGGCTGATTGGATCAAGAAGTTGTTTCTTCCCTGAAGAGCAACAAAAAACTGATCAATATAAGAGTAAGCCTTTCCAAATCAGACAAACTCGCTCTTGATATTTTTTAGTTAGTCAAGCATTTTTTAAATGGCGTGCTTTGTTTTTTTATTGGTCCAACCAATAAAAAAAACCGCTTTCCACAACAAGAAATGCCTAATATGTTTTATTTAAATCATTCGTCCTTACTTCAGATAGTTTATCGCGAAGTATTCTTTTAAAATCGACCACAACAGTTTTATAATCCGGATGCTCTGCTAGATTGGTATATTGCTTTGGATCGTTCTCCATATCGTATAATTCACTCCCGGCACTGGCATCCTCGTTGTACTGGATGAATGCCCATTTATTGGTTCTCAACAAAAAAGACTTGCCACCTTGGGTAACTGAGAAAGCCATGTCACGAACCGATATTTGAGGATTATCCAGTGTTTTAACCAAACTCTTTCCCTGAATATGCTCTGAATATTCCAATCCGACCAGTTCGGCTGCAGTTGGGTACAAATCTATTAATTCGGCAAAAGAGTTGCAAACAGCTGGCTTTTTGCCAGGAACTTTAATGATCAAAGGAACACGCACCGATTCTTCATGTAAACTCACCTTCATCCAAAAACTATGTTCTCCCAAATGGAATCCATGATCGGAAGTAAACACAACAATCGTATTCTCGTCCAATCCTTCTTCTTCTAGCGTATTCAACACTTTACCTACTTGAGCATCCATATAGGATACAGATGCATAATAAGCCGCCACGGCCTTCTTTTCCTGCACCTCGTTCATTTTACCATTAACACTGGTAACGTAGTTAATCCCACGCGTAGGAATGTCATCCCAATCTCCTTCCACCTTCTCAGGTACATCAACAGCTTCAAAAGGATAAGGACCAAAATATTCTTTTGGTGCAACAAACGGAACATGAGGCCGCACAAAGCCAACCGCTAAAAAAAACGGCTTATCTTTATGTTGACGAATTAGTTCACATGCCTTTTTTGCAGTCTTCCCGTCAGCGTGAACAAGGTCGTCGCCATCAGCTTTGACAATGGTCATGACGTTACCTCCTTTTATAGGTAAGTTCCCATCCGGATTCCCCTGTACCAATTCCCCCTCTCCTGCTGCAAGCCATTCTGGTCCCTTACTATTAAATTTTTCGTTCCAAGAAGCTGGGTCATCGGTACCATCACTCCCAAGTTCAATATCAATGGGGACACCCATGTGAAATATCTTACTGACTCTGGCTGTGTAATAACCATTGTCTTTAAACAATTGTGACCAGGTTTTTCGTTCAGGACCTATGTTTTCGCGTCCGCTCACGTACCCATAGGTTGTAGTTGCATTTGGGTAATATCCCGACATAAACGAAGCACGCGATGGTCCACAAACCGGATACTGACAATAAGCCTTGGTATATCGCATTCCTTCTCCTGCCAATTTATCAATATTTGGCGTGTGACAGGCTTTGTTTTCGTAGGCTGATACCGCACTAGCTGTTAGATCATCAGCAATTATAAAAAGAACATTTAGCCTGTTTCCCGGATTCATAACTTCGTCATTCGCAGCAGCCACAGCTTCCCCGGCCTTCGTACAATTGCTAAATGTCGAAATTAAGACTATGACTGCCAGCGCAAGATATTTTCTCATAATTTTAGAATAAAATATTGTTTAAACAAAAAATTCAGCCATACCTGACGATGCTGTTGTATGGCTGAATTTATTATAATCTAGTAATTAATATGTTTTACCATTTTGGATTTTGATCCAAATTTGGATTTAATTCCCTTTCCTTCTGAGGAATTGGCCACAGATAATCACGACTGGCATCAAAGACTCTGTTATATCCGGTAATCTCAATTGTAACCAATGAACCATTTTCTTCATAGGTCATTCCATAAACAGTTTCGGGCATTACTTCATGTGCTATATTCCAGCGTCTGATATCAAAAAGGCGAGTTCCTTCAAAAGCTAACTCAATTGCTCTTTCTTTGCGAACAATTTCTCTCAAAACATCCTGCGATAAATTTGTTGCAATCTCTGGCATATTAACACTAACCCTACCACGAACCTGATTAATTGCATTATAAACCGAATTATCGATTTCATTTAATTCAATTTTTGCTTCAGCATAAGTAAGGAGCACCTCCGCATACCTTAATAATATTAGGTTAATTCCCGAATTACCAGGTGTTGAGTTATCACTATCGGCAATATACTTCTTAATATTCCAACCTGTAGTCGTTGTATAAAGTGTTCCACCAACCGGATCGGTTGCATTCGGGTCATTGGGTAGTGTATTATAAATCTTTCCATTGGGCAACTCCATGCCAGTAACAAAGATCGATTGTTTTAAACGTGGATCTCTGTTATCATAAGGATTATATGGATCAAAGCCACTTTCTGAATCAGTTATAGACAATCCATTGTTCATTTCATACATATCTACCAATTTTTTGGTTGGTACATATACACTACCAACACTTCCCGGCACCAAGCTCCAAGGGCCAAGTGTATTGTAATAGTTGTTTGAAAGAACATCTTTTGCAAATTGACGATCAAGAATTATCTCATTGCAGTTCTCTCCGTCATACTGAAACAAGTCTTCATAAGAATTATAGAGGGAATATACTCCAAGATCCATCACTTGTTTTGCCGCAGCCGCAGCTTCGGCATAACGCCCTGCATAAAGCATTCCTCTGGCTTTTAAACCTAATGCAGCTCCTTTACTTACACGCCCTTTGTCATTCCCTGAGTAACTTGCTGGCAGCTCTCCTGCGGCAGTTGTTAATTCTGTAGAAATATAATCCCAGATATCCGCTGCAGGGTCACGAGTTAATACATTTCCTTCGTCAACATTTATACTCGTTGTAATTAATGGAACATCGCCAAAAAGCATTACTAGTTTAAGATAATGGTAAGCTCGAATGGTTCGTACTTCTCCCTTTAATTGACTAATAAGAGTCGTATTATCCGCCTCAACACGATCAATATTCTCAAAAAAATCATTGGCCCTGCGTATCGCAGTATAAGCTGCATCCCACTCCGAAAGGAAACGAGAGAAACTTGCATCAGCATTTCCAGCTTCAATAATTGAATTATCCTCAAAAAGGCGATTCGTATGAACTAAATCAGTAATTCCATCATAAGAAAATAAACGATTTCCGTCC
This sequence comes from Sunxiuqinia sp. sy24, assembly GCF_052677165.1. Classification (NCBI taxonomy): domain Bacteria; kingdom Pseudomonadati; phylum Bacteroidota; class Bacteroidia; order Marinilabiliales; family Prolixibacteraceae; genus Sunxiuqinia; species Sunxiuqinia sp. sy24. Next base: position 54,374 of record NZ_JBQYLH010000021.1, on the reverse strand, counting down.
AGAGTTGGATAAAGAGCATTAGCCCCTAATATGGCATCATCTTCTGTCTGCCAGAAAATTTCAGTAGAAATACGGTCATCAGGAACCGTATCCAACAAACTTTCTTGGCAGGAAAATAGAAAGGAAACGATTGATAGTAAACCTATTATTTTTTTCATCGCATTATTTTTTTTTAGAAATTCAACTTTAAACCAACCGTATATAAACTAACTTGAGGATAGTAATTTGCCCTTCCGGGTGGTGTTTCTGGATCAAGGTCCCATTCGTTCAATTTCGAAAAGGTTAAAACATTTGTTGCATTCACATAAACCTGGGCTTTGCTTATCGAAAGTTTTGACAATATAATCACCGGCAAATTGTACGAAAGCATAATATTTTTTAAGCGGAGGTAATCTGCATCAATAGTAAGTAAATCGGATGCTTGCAAGTTTCTCAAATTTGATTTAATTGGTCGCGGCCACCTTGCATCTCGGTTCTCTTCAGTCCAATAGTCTGCATGAATTTTATGGGTAAAAGCCTCGTATGTTGCTTGATGTGCTAAACCTCCCGCAACTTGAGTTGTATGACCACTAGCTCCTTGCCATTGCATGTACAATTCAAAATTGAAATAACTAAAGTTCATATTTGCTCCATAATTGTATATTGGGAAACTGTAACCGAGAAAGCCACGGTCATCCGGACTAATTACATCATCATTATTCAGATTCAGATATTTAACATCCCCGGGCTTCGTATTTGCCTGCAACGTTGGATAATTAGCAACTTCCTCTTCGCTTTGAAAAAAACCATCGGTTTGGTATCCCCATAAACTATTCATTGCCATTCCTTCCTGAATAATGAAGGTCTGATTTGCACCACCTCCCGAAATATAAGGGCCTGTTTCAAGCAAATCTTCTACTACATTTTTGTTACGGCTAACATTAAGCCCTAAATTATACTTTAGCTTATTACCTCCCCGGTAGTTAATACCAGTTTCCCAGCCTTTATTACTTACAACTCCTGCATTCTGGTACGATGGGTTTAATCCAATTGTGGCAGGGATTGGCAATTGTAATAAAATATCTTTGGTAAGCTTATCATAGTAATCAAGAGTGAAATTTATTCGATTATCAAGAAAGCCCAAATCAATTCCGATATCCCATTGTTCCGTTTTTTCCCAAGTAAGATCTTTATTAACAAATTGAGTTTGAGTATAGCCTTGTGCCGGATTTTCGTTAAAAGCGTAATCCACAGTTGAAAGTGCCGGATAAAACTCATAAAGACTTATTGCCTGATTACCAGTCAATCCCCATGAAGCACGTAGTTTAAACTCATTTACAACAACGGAATAGTCACTCCAGAAATCTTCCTGAGAAATCCTCCAAGCTCCAGAGAATGATGGAAAGAAAGCATACTGCTTCGTTGAACTAAACCGTGAAGAACCATCGTAACGGGCATTTACTTCAACAAAATACTTTTTTGCATAATTGTAATTTGCACGTCCAAAATATGAGCGTAAACCATACTCGCTATTACTTCCTCCATTATCTTTATTTTCTTCCGATCCCGAGCTCAAGGATTGGATATCATTATTGTAGAAATCCTGGCGAAATCCGGATAAACTATTTTGACGGTTTGCAATCGTAGAATATCCCGACAGAAAGTTTATGTTATGACGCTCAAATGACTTTGAGTAATTCAATAAATGAGAAAGAGTATATTCTCTAAAATTACTTCTCGATTCAGAAAGTGAATTCAACGGGACTTCTCGTATACGTCCGGTATATGGATCTTCATTTCTATACTTATTTTTATACGCTGAAGTTTGTGTCGACGAATTTCTTACACCAAGTTCAAAGGTGTATTTCAATCCACTAACAATTTCATAGTTGGCCTTACCCTTCCCTATAAAATAATCGTTTTTACTGGTAGTTAACCCCGATAATTCAGCAAAGATAAGCGGATTGTTGTTTTGTGGTCCAAGACCATATTCTCCTGTTTCATATTGTGGGACCGAAAATTTAGTTGCATGAAGCATATAATTGAACACATTATATACTCCTGCATAAGGTTGCTTGTTTTCAGATGCGCGGAAATTTAAATCGAATGAAAAGTCTAATTTCTCACTTGCTTTAAAATCTGTATTCACCCTTACTTCATTTCTCTTATCGCCAAAGTTGCTTACTATACCCCCAATATCCTGGTGCCTTATACTTGCTCTTGCCTTCAAAAATTCGTTTCCTCCACTAATCGAAAGTGTATGGTTTTGCTGTGGAGCATTTTTAAGCATAACTCCCTTATCAAACCAAGGAAAAGGCAACGGATATTTTTCCCTGTCAGTTGCATTTACATATTCATCAATGTATTCTTCTGTATATTTTGGTTCTGCACCTGAATTGACCCGAGCAACATTTTCCAATTCAAAATAAGACCTTAGGTTAAGGTGTTCTGGAGTATTTGTGGCCTTTTGAATACCAACATATCCATGATAAGCAATATCAACATCTCCTGTTTTTGCCCTTCGGGTCGTAATTAAAACAACCCCATTAGCTGCTCTTGATCCATAAATCGCAGTTGATGAAGCATCTTTTAAAACGGAAACACTTTCAATATCATCCGGATTAATGTCGCTCATACGTTGCTCAATTCCATCAACAATAATTAACGGCGATTTATCTCCCAATGATGTTAGTCCCCTGATACGAATGTTTACATCTGAGCTACCTGGACGTCCGCCATTATCCGTCACAATTACTCCGGGCGCCATTCCTTGCAATGATTGTCCAACATTTGCAACAGGTCGTTTAACCAAATCATCACCTTTGATCTGTGCCACTGAGTTTGTTAAACTCACCTTTTCCTGTACTGCATAACCAACAGCAATTACCTCCTCCAAACCGATTGCATCTTCTTCCAACATCACATTAATTGAAGATTGATTCCCCACTACTATTTCTTCTGTTCGCATTCCAACAAAAGAAAATATCAAAGTTCCACCTGTGGGAACTTCTGAGATTGTATAGTTCCCATCAAAATCAGACACAGTTCCCTGCGTTGTTCCTTTTACCAAAATGGTAACTCCGGGCAGCGGTTCCCCTGCCGAATCAGTTACTTTTCCCGTAACTGTCTTAATCTGTTGACTCATCATATCTCCATTTTCACGCTTTGGACTGATAACAATATCCTTATCCAGAACATAGAAGGAGAGATTTGTCCCTTGCAAAATTTTATCAAGAATGACCTCTACCTTTTGATTTTTATAATCGGCAGAAACTTTACGATCAACTGGAATTTGATCCGTTTTATAAAAGAAATCGTAGCCCGTTTGTTGATGGATGATGGTAAAAGCTCGTTCAAGCGATACTTCATCCAATTTCAGACTAAGCTTGGTTTGCTGCGAGTAAACCGAAGCTGAAACACGAAACACAAAAATTAGTGTAAGAAAAATCGTCAGGCGCATAATTAGCCAGGTTTTTTGAAACCTATTCCTATCAAAAGGAAGGGTTCCGATTAACATTTTTTTCATAAATTTGAAGTGCTTAAAATTTAAGTTATTAAAATGACTTGAATTCAGGACGGTGGATGGTAGGACATTCACCGTCCTTAGTTTTTAGATCATAGGCCTACTTTATTTTTTCGATTGTTATTTTCTCTAATTCTATTTCATACCTAATCGGGATAGAAAGTCCCAGCAAGGTCAAAAAATGCTGAGCCGAATTCGTTTTTTTGATGACCCCCGAATAGTTCATCTGCTTGAAATCATCTTCGTTGTATACCAAATCAACATCATACCATCGTTCAACTACCTGAAATACGTCGACCAAATCGGCATCGATAAATTCATAGCGTCCCTCCTTCCATGAATCGAAATTGGATGAATTAACCTTTTTAAGTGCTAGCTCTCCGGTTAGTTTATTCAGTTCAGTTTGGTATCCAGGAGAAAGAGTCAACGTCTCTTTTTGGGTTTGAAGTTCAATCTTTCCTGTTTTCAGAGTCGTTTGAACCACCGCAGCATCGGGGTAAGCACGAACATTAAACGAAGTACCTAAAACCTCAATCGTTTGCCCTTCGACCTTAACTTTAAAGGGATGATCGGCATCTTCAGCCACCTCAAAGAAAGCCTCTCCGCTGAGTGTAACCACACGTTCATCACCAGTAAAAACAGATGGTACTTCAATAGTTGATTCGGAATTGATCCAAATCCGTGATCCATCAGCCAAAAAAACTTGATTTATTTGCCCCTTTGGCACAACCACTTTTCTCAGCTCTACTTTTTCAGCAAGCCTTTCCAAACTTCCAAACTGAGATTGAACAAACCAGCTAAACACAAAGGCCAAAGCGAAAACAGCAGCCACCTTAAGATATTCAGGAACAGCGAAAGTACGGGTCTTAGGTTTGTCAATTCGTTTCTGCAGCTTTCTAATTTCAGTTTCAGGAGAATAGTTTTTCGAGTTCGTTTCCAAAGCATAAGCATCCCAAATATCTTTCTCCTGATAAAACGCTTTCCGCTCTTCAGGGTACTCTTTTAACCATTTGAGAAGTATCTCTTCTTCTTCTCTGGTAGATTCTCTTCGAATGTATTTTGATTTTATTTCTTCAATCGTTCCCATTTCAAACAGGTATGTTTACCTAGTTGATCGGTAAGTCGACTTCACCCCTACCTCATGAAATGAAAAAATCTTGATTTTTTTGATGCGTGAAACAAGTGTGCACCAGATACAACAAAGGAAGGTAATCTTTTAGCTCGATGCGAATGACCTTTAAAGCCCTGGAAATGTGCTTCTCTACCATCTTTATGCTAATTCCAAGTTCGGCTGCAATTTCTTTATGCCGCTTATCATGAAAACGGCTGAGTACAAAAACTTCGCGACATTTCTCCGGCAACTGATCAATTACTTGTTGTAGTTGTTCTTGTAATTCCTGCTGAATTAAACTCGAAGCACCCGTTGAATAAAAACAAATTTCATCTTGCCGTAAGTCGATACTGGCTGTTTCTTCGTAGCGACTTCGAACTTTCTGCTTCTCCAGATGCTGCAGGCATTTATTACGCACCATGGTAAACAAAAGACCACTCACTGAACTCTTAACTGTTAAACTTTTATCTTCCCACAACTTAAAAAACACATCTTGCACCACATCTTTAGCAAGCTCCTCATCTACAAATTTCAGGGCAAAATAAAATAAAGGTTCACTATATTGAAGAAACACTTGATTGAGATTCAAATGCCCATCAGCAGCGTATAACGATTTATTTCGGTTAGTGTCCATTAAAATGGTTTTGCCCGACAATTTAGAAAAATAATTTCTAAATCGACCGAAAATAAGAATTCAGCAAGGGTTTTGCCTATCGCATTTCGTTACCAAACTAACGGGGCGATTGCCTCCAGTTTACATTTCGACCTGAAGTCATTGCAATTTGAAAGCTATCTCCTATAGAAAACTCGGTTGATAAAAAGCCTAACGATCAAGGCACATACAATCCGGTATTTCCTTTTTCCCAAAGTGGCATTAGCTCATTAACAATTGCAGGATTCTCAGCTGCAATATTTTTAGTTTCATTCGGATCAATCGTATGATCATACAACTCAATCACCGGTTGTTCTTTCCTAAAATACTTGGTTAGTCGATAGCGATCTGTTCGCAGCGAAATCCCATTTCGGTAATAGCTAAATGCCAAATTATCCCATTTAGACTCGCTTCTTTGCAACAGCGGAACCATACTTTTTCCATCGGTTTGGTGAGGCATTTCTACTCCACATAAATCGAGTATGCTTGGATATAAATCAACAGTGCTGACTATGTTATCAATAGCTTGTCCATCCGTTATGCCCGGAGCACGGACAATAAAGGCACTTTTAAGCGCGCGTTCAAAAATGGTATGTTTACCCCAAACCAACTGATCGCCCAGATGCCAGCCATGATCGCCCCAAAGCACAACAATGGTATTTTCGGCTAAGCCTAATTCGTCCAATTCATCCAACAGTTTCCCTATCTGGGCATCCACATAGCTAACACAAGAGAAATAAGCGTGCCGGAGTTTACGGGCGTAAGCATCAGAAACTGGTCCTTCAAGAGAGGCTTGCTCATCGCCCAGTTGGTAGCCATTAAACTCACCACTGGCATGTAAACTTGCTTTATTGACATCTGTCGGAATGCCGGGATTAGGCGACAAAGGGATATCATCTTCATTGTACAAATCCCAATATTTGGCGGGAGCATTAAACGGCAAGTGAGGCTTAAAGAAACCAACTCCAAGGAAAAAGGGCTGCTTCTTTTTAGCCAACTCATTCAACTTCGTCAAGGCCAAATTAGCCGTTAATCCATCAGGATAGCCCGTATCGTCAACCTCTCCTTTTTCATATGGTTTAACCTGCCGATTCAGGCTTTGCCGGTTTTCACCATCAGCATAAGCAAAGAAAGCATTCCAACCAGTGTCCCATTTTCCCGCATCAAACAACATTTCATCCCAACTGTAAGGTAACTCCAAGTCGGTTCCGACGGAGTCAGTATAACCGTACAACAGCCCATCGGCATAATGACTGATCTTGCCGATTCCAACGGTATAATACCCGTTCCGTTTTAAATGATGAATAAACGTTTCAGGTGCTTCTTTCTCTGGCTGCCCTGATATTAGATTGTGAATTACCTCATTGGATAAATGGGCTTTGGTTCGCGGAAGCAGGCCTGTTAACATGCTACTTCGTGATGCGCCACAGGTTGGAATAGAAACAAAATGATTGGTAAATACCGCACCGGATTGAGCCAGCTTATCGATATTGGGAGAATGGATATACTCGTTTCCGTAACAGCCCAACTCAGGCCGGAGATCATCAACACAGATAAACAGAACGTTTGGCTGTTCGTTGTTTTGAATCGTAGTCGTCTTAGGCTCAGAACTCTTGCTTTTACATGAAAACAAAGCCAAAGCACATAAGCAGAAACAGTTTATTTTTTTCATCGTTTAGTGGCATTAAAAAGCCGCTTCAATTTCAGAAGCGGCCTATAAACTTATCAAAGATAGCTAATCTATTATCGTTTTCAACCTCAGTCTTGAATTTCTCATTGCAGAATCCCGATGTCGAAATTGGTAACAAGTGTATAACATCCAGAACATCCACGTTCACCTAATTACTTTTTAGGTTTAGCTCCCATTTCCAATTCAAGAGTTCCGCCTTCCACAATTTCCTGGTGCGTGATATAATAACGATCCAAAGGCTCGCCATTCAGCTTAACAGACTGAATGTAAATATTCTCACTTGAGTTTTTGTGAGCGATAATTGTAAATTTCCCACCAGGATAATAGTTTTCATCCAGACGTATCTCTGTTTTATCGAACACCGGACTTGTGATTTGATACTTATTATCTCCGGGGCAAATGGGATGTATTCCAATAGAACTCAGCACATACCAGGCCGATAATTGCCCCACATCTTCATTTCCGCATAAGCCAAGCACATCAGTTCCATAGGCTTTCTCACAAATCTCACGGGTCCATCTCTGCGTCAACCAAGGCATTCCAACTTCATTGAACAGGAAAGGCACATGATGGACCGGCTCATTGGGATGATTGTAAAAGTCATTCCACAAGAAATCGTCCGGTGCATTCTCGAAGAACGCTATCAGTTCGCTAGTGAAATAGTCTTCCCCCATCAGCTCTACCAAGCCAGTAATATCGTGCGGAACAAACCAGCCTTGCTGATACGGATTACTTTCGGTACAACCTTGCCCGTGTACTTCTTTCCCTTTCCAATCCAACCAGGAATCACTATCCTTTTTGGCACGGAACCATTTCACTTCATTGTTCCAGATATTTCTGTAGGCCTTGCTTTTCTCATAATAAGTTTGAGCCAGCGATTCTTTTCCCAACGATTCGGCAAACCGTGCCATACACCAATCGGTATAAGCATACTCCAGGGTGTGCGAAATACTGTATGGGGTATAACCTCTTTCTCCATTCCCAAACTCAGCCACACTGTTTTTGCTGAAAGTATACGCCTTTTCAATATCAAAATTTCGTATTCCTTTTTCATACGCATCAACCACCACCGAGACGGCCGGATTACCCAACATGCAACCCGAGTAAGCATTTACGATCTCCCAGCGTGGAAAATATTTTTTACCGCTTAAATCAGCCATCTGGATGAATGAATTAATCTCATCGTTCACCATTTGTGGATTGATAATGGTTTGCAAAGGAAACTGACTGCGAAAAACATCCCAGCCGCTAAAAATAGTGCGGTAAGTAAATCCGTTTGCCTTGTGAATGTTTTTATCGGCACCTACATAATTTCCATTTACGTCCGAGAAATTACGTGGATCGATCATGGTATGGTACAGGGCAGTATAGAAAATGGTCTTCTCATCCTCGGTTCCTCCTTCAACGGAAACACCCTCCATTGCATTGTTCCAAAGTTGGCGGTTTTGTTCAAGCTCATCATCAAAATCCCAGCCGGAAATATCGTGTTCCAGGTTTTCTTTTGCCCCTTCCATATTGACAAATGAGATACCGCTTTTCATAACCACCTGCTCCTGCTCTTCTGTTTCAAATTCGGTAAAAAACCCCAGGTGTTTCCCTCTGGCTTCCTTTTGTCCGTATACCACTTTTGCATCGGCCACAATTTGCTGATAATAGTCGCTAGTAACACTTTGTCGTTTTCGACTCAAACTGTCTGGAATATTTGCAGTCCACATACCGTACTTTCTTAGTGGGTTGCTAAACTGACACCAGAAATAAACCGTGTAATCGGCTTTTCCGTCACCATTACCCCAGCCACCTCCTTCGGGAGTGCACTTCATCCAGCCTGCAATGGTATTGTCGTCCACTACTTTTACGTACTGCTCAACAGAAGTACCGCCTACTCTACGCGACAAGTCGATTTGTATCCTGGAGAGTTCGTTTTTGGGATAGGTAAAACGAATAATACCCGAACGTGGCGCAGCAGTCAATTCTGCTTTTATATTATAATCATCCAGCATAACAGAATAATAACCAGCCTTTGTTATTTCAGTATCATGAGAATAACGCGAACGGTATCCCTCTTCAGGAAACCCATCGCGCCCCTTTACCGTTTTCAGCTCACCGGTAGTGGGCATGGTTAGAAAATTTCCGAAATCACCGTACCATCCAATCCCACTCATGTGCGTAAAACTGACCCCCTCGATGGTTTGGTGATGCCATGAATAACCCGGTCCATTGTCTCCACCAGTGCGCGTATCTGGACTCAGCTGTACCAATCCGAACGGTGTGGCTGCCCCCGGAAACGTTTTCCCCAAACCGTGTCCGCTTTTCCCTGCTTGGGCTGATGTTGAGGCCCCGATTATCGGGTTAATATAGTCAACGGGCTGTTTGGATTTATGAACAGAGCAGGAACCCAATACTCCCATTACGATGAATATAGAGATAATCCTTAAAACATTATAAAATTTCATATTCTGCTTTTGAGATTTAATTTATTAATCAGCCTTTTGCGTCCCCCAATCCTTATTGGGCTCCGGCCCTAACCATATTTCCAGCACTCCTCCTTTGGCAAAATCGGCATGGTAAAACCAAAATTTATTCAGCTCTTTTCCGTTCAACATGGCTTTTTGGATATAGCAGTTTTCTTTAGAGTTGGCATGAGTTTTTATAACAAAACTTTTCCCGCTGTAATAATTTGAATCCTGTTTAAACGTAATCTCATCAAATACCGGACTGGTCAATTCATAAACCGGTTCTACTGAACAGGTTCCCTTCAGACTGAAAACGCCCAAGGACATAAGCGCACTCACCCCACCCATTTGTCCCTGGTCTTCATCATGACCTCCGTATCCGCTATCAGGCGTTGTAGCCCCATATGCTTGCTCATTGACTCTGCGTACCCAATATTGGGAAAGCCAGGGTTCGCCTGCATAATTAAAAACATGCGCATTTGAACATCCGGGCTGGTTGGCATAACTAACATGCCCGCCACTATATCCAAAAACAAAATCATCAGAGGTAGCCTGTTCAAAAGCGTGATTCAATTTATTGCACAGGATATCATTTCCGCCCATAAGTTCTGCCAAGCCCGAAATATCGTGCGACACTGACCACGTACCTTGCCATGCATTAGCTTCAATCCATCCGTGCCCTTTTAAGGGATCATCATGCAACCACTGGCCATTTTTATCTTTCGGAAAAATAAGTTGCTGTTCCGGACGATACAATGTTGTCCAACCTTCTGAGCGTTTCAGATAATAACCGGCATCTTTCTTTTTGCCTCTTTTAAGCGCCATTTGTCCCAGCGACCAATCCTGGAAAGCAGCTTCAAGCGTAATACCTGCATTCCCCGGATAATAGCCATTATCAATATAGAACTGAAGCTCATTCTCGGGGCCCATCATTCCTCCAGGTTCATGGTTTTGAACCATGGCCTTGTAGGCTTTTTCGACGGGTATTTTTGTCACCATATTTTTTTGATAGGCACTCACAATCAGATTGGTGGCCGGGCATCCGGTCATAATATAAGAATAGCCACCTGCGTTGGGACCTCGTGGCAACAACCCTCCATTTTCGGCATATTGTACCAAACATGCAGCAAAATCATCCAACACCTCAGGCCAGGCCAATCCCCACAATACATTTAAATTCCATTGGGTTAGCCAAAAAGCATCCGAGTTATACATATGAAACATCGGCTTACCTGCCTTATCCTTAGGAAGCTTTCGTACTTTTCGTTGTGCATTAATTGTATGGCTGCCTCTTCGTTCGCCCTGCGTATAATCGGGATAATCACCCGAAACATCATCCAGTTTATGGCGGCCAAGTAATACATGCCACAAATCGGTATAGAACTTGATCTGCTGTTCATTTGTTCCTCCTTTAACGTCGATGCGGCCCAACCACTCATTCCATTCTTTCTGAGATGCATTCCGAACAGCTTCGAAGTTCCACTGATCACACTCTGTATTCATGTTCTTCCGGGCATTCTCAATGCTGGTATACGAAACAGAAACCTTCACCTGAATTTCTTCTCCGGCTTTTACATTGTAAACAGCGTTTACCCCAGCAGTTGGAGCATCATGATAGCTCATGCCTTCATTCCGGGGAGTACTTCCTTTTTTCCCTTTCAAACTGGATATATTTTCGCTTATATCCTTATCGTTCCAGCTGTTTAATTGCTCAAAAGGTTTATCAAAACGTACTACAAAAAATATCTCCACATTATCCGGCCCACCCCACAAGCGTCCTGTTGTGTTTACTGATCCTTGCAATTCGGCATCACTTACCTTAGTGAGTTTTGCATCGGTCATGGTCGATGTAGAAACATAGCCACCCAAATTAAGCAAAATATTTGTCACGTCATCGCGGGTATAACGAAAGCGGTAAAAACTAACCCGATCGGTACAAGTCTGTTCCACCCAAGTATGATAATCCTCCAAATAGAGGCGGTGATATCCGGGTTGTACAATTTCCCCATCATGAGAAAATGCCGATTTCCAACCATTTTCTCCCAGTGTAGGATCAATTTTTCCGGTAGTAGGCATCAGTGTAACACCAGAAAGCATCCAGCCATGCACCTGTGGGAAACCCAATATTTCGCGCGAATTATAATTATAGCCCCCTCCATACTGATTTTTGTTACGTGTCATAGGCGCAGCCCCAATCATCCCCAAGGGCTGGCTACCAGTTACAAAAAAGAAATAACGCCCTCGCGCCGATTCTATATAAGGGTCTACTTTTGAAACAAAATCCGGATAAGCTTCGGGCGACGGAAAAACTTCAATCTCCGACAATCCCAGGTTCAACCCATCACCATCGGTAACTTCAAAACGTATCCAGTCTACCTCTTTTGAAGGAAACCTGATAACTTTTGGGCTTCCGTCGTTGGGAATGGCAGAAACAACTATACGGGAACCATCGCTAAAATGTAAGGTTCCTCCAGCGGTATGACTCTTCTGATTAGGACGATCATAAACGATCACCTTGTTTATATTTTGTGGTGTATTCCAATCAAGTTGAACCCAAGGATATTGAATCAAGCCCCAAAATGTCATTTCACTTCCTGAAGCCCATTCTCCCTTATCAAACACCCTTACCTTTCCGTCAATTACATTATCGGCCGAAAACTCATAGCCATCCTGAGAGCTGGCCACGACCTTAGCTTTTGAGGCAATATTTTCTGGTCCGGCAAACAGACAAAGTTGAGAAACTATAAATCCCAATAAAAGAACACACTTGAGTTGTAAGTTTAGCATTGTCATTTCTTTTTAGATGTACGGTTAAAATTCTCTATTCCTGAACAGGAGTCAGTATTAGTTGCTCTACCTCTATCGTATTAATTTTGATGCGCGGACCTTTAACTCCTGTTTGCCATTTACATTAATCTGACTTTCTGCTGAACAAAACACAACTGTGCCATGAAAAGTAATAGTCTCATAGCAAATCCATATTTATTTGCATGTGGGCTCAACAATAAACGTAAACTCGTAATCCTGATAAGGAATTCGGTATTTTTCCATAGGCAATGCCCCCCAGGTATTTATACATCCCAGCCCCATTTGTTCAAGATCGATTGAAAGTACCGTCATATCTTGTTCTACCAACTCTCCCGAATGGCGTTGCTCTTTTCGTTCAAAGTCGTCCAGATCATTGTTGGTAAAATGCAGGGCGGAAGCACTAAATGGGACAGATGCATATATTTTCACCCCCATGCCCGATTTTTGAGTCAACGTCCACCAGCGAACGTCTGATTTTGTTCCTGTTTCTTGAGGTCGGATATATGGAAAGAACTGTTCTGAAACAGTTTGTTGATATTTCCCTACAAACTCACTTGTTTTCCGATCAGCATAATTCTCAACCGGGCCACGACCGTAATATTCAATTTGATCAAATAACTTCACGAATGGGAACTGAAGCCCAAATCGCGGCAACATCGGTTTTTTATCCTTATCCGTCGAAGCAATCAGTTTTTGAGTAACTTTCATCTTTCCTTCACCATTCACCTCATAGCTTAGCTCCAGCTTCGCGTCAAGTTCAGATAGCGAATAATGTGCATTAACCATTGCATTGCCGTCCTCTTTAGATACCTCTAATTCATTCAATTTCAACTGAGGTTTTCTCCATTTCGAGAGCTTGTTTTGCAAACCGGCGCCATAATCATTATCTGTTCCGCCTCTCCAGAAGTTGGGTTTCACTTTTTCGTCCTCCTTTAAAAACTGTTCCCCCTTATTTGCGTAGCCAACAATAAAACCTGTCCGCTGATCAAATTCAATGCTTGTATCTCCGGCTTTTACTGAAATCAGGTAGCGGGTTTCTTCTACCTCAACCTCCGATTTGCTTTTTGCCAATGCCAAATCCGGAAAATAATAGCTTGTAATAGGCAATTGCTCACGAGCCACAACATGACCAGCAGGCACCATACCTTCCTGTACTTTCGTTTTGTAATAAACTTGAAGAAAACGCTCCTTCGTTGACGGTTTTAGCTCGTAGTTCAATTGCAGCGATTCCGTTTTCTGAGGAGCAACGTTCAATGTGCTAACAACGCCTTCCTCAATCACTGTTCCCTCTTCGAGCAAACGCCAGTTCAGCTGGATATTCTTAAGTGAAGTGAAAAAGTTTTCGTTATAGACTTTTATTTTCCCTTTTTCAAGCTCGACTGGTGTAGTCCAAATTGATTGTTGCACCATGGCCACTTCGTAAAAATGAGGATTTGGCTCACGATCAGGATTTATTAAGCCATTACTGTTAAAGTTATTATCCGATGGAAGCCCTTTCCCATAATCACCTCCATAAGTATAAATCATTTTTCCATCACGATATTCACGTAGCGCCTGATCAACAAAATCCCAGATAAAGCCACCTTGCAGGTTATCATACTTCCGGTACAGATCCCAATACTCTTTAAATCCACCCATCGAATTACCCATCGCATGAGCATATTCACACTGAATAAGTGGCATACGCTGATCGCCCTTTTTGCCATAATTTTCAAGCCCATCATACCCCACATAAAATGGCACATAAATATCGGTATGCATCTTCATTCCCGGACGCTGATACTGAACCGGGCGGGTTGAATCAATGGCTTTCATGGCCTTGTAAGCTTCCTCAAAGCAGATACCATCACCCGATTCATTCCCCATAGACCAGATAATTACTGAGGGAGAATTTTTATCTCGTTGCACCATCCTTGTCGCACGTTGAAGATGAGTTGGGATCCAATCCTCCATTTGCGCAATTTTCTCATAACCGTGCGCTTCAATATTGGCCTCATCAACTACGTAAAGTCCATATCTATCGCACAATTCATAAAAGTAAGGATCATTAGGATAGTGACAGGTACGAACAGCATTGATATTATTCATTTTCATGATTCGCACATCTTGCTCCATACGTTCTTTCGACACATAATACGCATGATCAGGATCAACCTCATGACGATTTACTCCTTTTATAAGAATTGGTTGTCCGTTAACAAGCAGAAGCCCTTTTTTAATCTCTACCTTTCGGAATCCGACCTGTTGCGGAATGACCTCAATCGTCTCATTACTTTTATTCTTAAGTGTAACTGTTAAGTTATAAAGATTAGGAAGTTCAGCGCTCCACTGCGCAACATTTTTCAAGCTAGCAGTAGCCTCAACGCTGGACGTTTCACCCAATGCTTTGGTCGTGTTCCATACCGTTTTCCCTATTTTGTTTTTCAGCTCGAATTCGACCTTGGCACCTTGCTGGTCGATGGCTTTTTCATTGTCAAAATCAACCATCACATTCAGCAATCCATTCTTATAGTTCTGATCAAGATCGGCAACAACGGTGATATCTTTTACATGAAAAGGGTCGCGTGCATACAGGTAAATATCGCGCGATGTTCCTGCCAAACGCCAGAAATCCTGCAACTCGACAAAGGTTCCATCGCACCATCTGAATACCTGGAATGCGATAAGATTTTCTCCTTTTTTCAGATACGGTGTAATATTAAACTCAGGCTCCAACTTACGGTCTTCGCTATAACCTACAAATTGTCCGTTTACCCACAAATAAGCACAAGATGAAACGGCTCCCAGGTTTATAAAAACCTCTTTGCCATCCCAGTTGGCAGGGACATTTACCGTTCGCCGGTATGACCCCACATAATTCTCTTTTTCGGGAACCTTAGGGGGTTCAGGCTTCATAATGTAGTCCCACGCGAAACGAGAATTGACGTAAACGGCCTCGCCATAGCCATTAACTTCCCAAATTCCGGGCACCTCCATTTTATCCCACTGATTATCATCGAAGTCGACAGCAAAAAAGGTTTGAGGCCGCAAGTTGGCATCCCTTACCCAGTTAAACTTCCATGATCCGTTGAGCGATATATAATTTTCAGAATTTTCTTTCATACCCTCAAATGCCTTTTCTGTGCTCTCATAGGCAAAATACGAAGCATGCATGGGAGCACGGTTTATGGAATTAACAGCGGGGTCGTGCCATTCTGTAAATGACTGGCCTACTGCGCAAAATGTCAGAACAAAAAAGCTAAAAGCTAAAATAAAACGTTTATTCATGATCTATTATTAATGGTTTGATAAATCTATAATACCACAGACTAGACACTGTGCTGTACTGTGCTGTTAAAGATAAAAAAATAATAGTATTAAACGATAAAGGAATAAACGTTTTACTTTAAAACGAGAATTTTTCGGTTACTGCTAACACCGATTTAATCTGCCATATATATCACTTCAATTCAGTCAAATTCTTAGACGAAAAGCTTGAATATAATTAGGAACTATTGAAAAAAAAGAGCCAACCAGCAGTTGAAAAGCAAAAGGCAGAATGAGAAAATTATGACTTGGTCATACAAAAAGCCGCTTCAATTTCAGAAGCGGCCTACAAGCTTATCAAAAATAACGAAAAGAAGGCTGTAAATACAATCGATTTCCAGAATTAAGCGAAAAGCATATCTCACTCATTAATAAGATATGCATCAAAAGCCAATCCTAACAGCCAAGAGGTCAGGAATAATTTCATTTTTTAATAAATGATCCTCTCCCGAGCTGGATTGATCTCCTTTTGAGTTGGAAAAACGGCTGAATGTATTGGAACTTCCCAAAAGCACTCTCGCTTTAGACTGTCACTTGGGTACCCACAATTCAAACTGACATCCATCCTATCCGTCAAGACCGGGCCCCTACTAATGTGCAGAAATTAAAGTCCAATAATAGCTCTGCGATTTCGATAATAGTCAGAAGCAGTCTGCAGCCAAAAGATGAACTACTATTTTGAGTATGCTTCCTGCCTTGGTGAATTTGACAGTTAACTTACGGCCTTATTATTGATAAGGCTAATAGAAAATTGATTTTATTGAAATAATGAATAACTCCTATTGAGTTACCCACAATCCAACAAAAATCACAACGATGACATTGCACAAACAATCAATATATAGCATTTATTTTCACCACCATAGGACTCACTCTCCCATTGATCTTGTAGCAAAAAAATATTTAGCTCGTTAGCGTTAGTTTGAAAATAAGGCATTCCATTCGAAACCATCTATTTAAATTCTCTACGATAAAAAGGAGCTACCAATTCCACATCACCTTCGCCATTTAGCCAGCGACAAGTAACCATGTCTATAAATTTGTTTGTGATTCGAACTACTGCAAAAGATCCATTGCCATCATTATTTCCATTTCCGATTTCCGGCCACGCATTATTAACCTGAAATACAGGGATCCCCTCCCATTCCAAAATTTCAGCAAAATGAGTATGTCCGGCAAATATGCCGACGACATTGTATTTCTTCAGAACATCAAATAAGTCCTTTCGTTCTTTATCTGTCCACCACTTCAAAGCCCATTTATCAAAACCATAATGCTGAAAAATAACTACCGGCTCCCCTTTGGATGCAAATTCTTCAAGATCTTTTTCCAACCAGTCGAGGCTACTGGTTAGTTTATCACTTGTAGCACCGGCAAAAAGATGTGATTGAACCAGATGTAGCTTCCCCAAATTCCAGGAAAAATTACGGCTGTCATTATGAAAGTTTTCTACCAGAACAGGAGCATTTGCTCCTTTATGCCGCATTTCAACATAACGCCACATTCGCTCCCGGCCTTCCAATTTTTCTTTTTCTCCAACATTCGGATTGATATCATGATTGCCCAAACCCAGATAAACCGGGTAGTTTATTTGTTTACTGCCGTCCCCTTGTTCGTAACGGGTTCTGAGAAGTTCCAATGCTGCTTCATCTGCTTTATCCAAAATATCGCCAGCCAAAATAACTCCTGCCGGATTATTAATTTTCTCCCCAGCACTATAAAAAGAAGTGGTTTTATTCCCTATTTCTGCCGGCCAACTCACCTCCTCGGGAATTCGGTTCATTGCCCGAACATGATAATATGTGTCAGAGTCTGGTGGGGGATCAAAATGTGTATCGGCAGCCACAAAAAAAGTGACATCCAGTTCATCCCCACCAAGCGAACATGCGCCAAGTCCCAAAACAGTGCCTGCCAAAACAGAATTACGAATAAATATTCGTCTCTTCATACCTTATATCATTATAAAAAAGGTGTCGGTAAAATTAATTTTCCCGACACCTTTTCAAACTAATTTCCCAAACTAAAATTTATTTTCTCCTGCAATAATATCCAATTCTTCGTGCCCGCCTTTCCAGTTCAGTTTTAACTTTAACGGGATATTGGAATATATCTCTATTTTAGGCCGTTGCTTCTCATTCTGCCGTGCAAAACATTTGAAACTTAATTCACCTTTTTCTCCCATTGGATAACGATCTACACCATGTTCTTCCAGTAAATTTATATTCCATTCTATGATTTTCTTTCCAAGGTCAGCATTTATTCCAAACAGAACTTCAATTAAAACAGAAATTGGGGGAAGACCTGTCCATCCTACAAACTCAGGACGCGCCAATAATCCCGGATTCGCACTTTCCGGGGCATAATACTCCCAAAAAGTATCGGTTTTCTTAAATACCTCAAGAATGTGCTCATGATGTCGTTTTGCAATATCAAAAGCCAGATCATGGTAATTATTTTTCTGAAGGCCTTTTATAACCATATAACTTGCAGGAGCCCAAACACCACCTTGCCAATAGCGTCCGTCATCCTGATACTTTTCATGATCGGCAGATAACGAAGGAACCGGGAAGGTACGGTTAAATGTTTCCGGATCTTTCAGGTGATTCACCAGTTTATCCAGTTGCGGTTTATCCAATACATCGGCATGCAAAGCCCAAAATGCACTGATACCTTTCATCGTACTCAGTTTTCCATCGGCGTGCAAATCGTACAAAAATCCACTTTCTTCATCCCATAAATTTTCCTTGATATATTTTGAAAGGAAACCAATCTCATCTTCAATGTCTTCAATTTCCTGCCAGCGTTCCAGGGCAAAACCAAACTGCAGTAAAATGCGGTCCACCATTAACTGTTGCAAACAGGCATCAAGCCAAACCATATGCCCATGACTGTAAATCATGTTATACTTTTTAGGCACACGAGGCTGGTTATCCATACCAGAGCCCCACCCACTTGTCCAATACGAGCCGTCTCGCCATGTTCGGTTCAGACGTAACCATCTGCTAAATGCAGCCAAAGCCGGAAAAATTTTGTTCACACGATCCCAATCGCCAAATTGTTTATAATATTCCAGCTCACTCCACGGAATAATATTTGGCCCGGTACTAACCGGATCGTAACGATGAAAACAATCTTCCCCAGTATCTCCTTTTATCTCGCGGCAAATAAAACCATCGAGGTGTTGTTTTGCATAAAAATTATCCAGGGTTTTATGAAATGGAAATAACCGGGAACCATAACGAGCAAACATGGTAATAAATGCCGAATCCCACATGAAAATATTGCCGTTGTATGCCGTATCGATATAGGTTGAAACAAAACCTGATTCTTCAGATGGTTTTCGAATGTTCTTAATACCAATTTCCCAAGCTTTCCAATACATATCAATAGCATCCTGATGACCTTGCCAGAAAGGAGAAGGTAAGGTTTCCTTCGCTTTTTCATATGTTGGAGCGTTTAAAAACTCGGGGGTATCGCGCCGAAAATCATTCTCAGCAACAAAACTATTCTTTACATAGGTATTTTTATACGGAAGTTTATAAACCGGCTTATTTTCTTCTGATGCTCCCAATACAGGAGAACAAATAAGCGATGTGCCAGCCACAGCACCGGCCTTCAAAAATTTTCTGCGGTTTGTTTTCATTTATTTTAGTTTTAATTGGTTTTACTGATAGCACAATGCCGCTGCTCCATAAACAGCCTGATTTTCAATTTCGGAAACCTTTATTTGAAGTTTTTTAATTGAATTGGGATATGCAAAATCCTGAATCCCTTTTTTCATTGACTTTTCAAAAAGAGGAAATGCTTTTGATACGGAACCTCCAAAAACAATCATTTGCGGATCGATAGTTGCCACCACGAGCTTAACGAGTTGAGCAATATGAAGTCCAAAATCATCAAAACGCTTTAACGAAGAGGTCTCTCCGGCAGTTGCCAGGTTGTAGAGTTCTACTCCATCTTTTCCCAACTTCTGAAAAAACATGCCACTACAATATTGCTCGTAATCGCCATCTAAATACGGAACTATGCAAAACTCACCCGAACCGCAATTGGCGTCCTTCAGCAAGCGCCCATCCTGAATAACTCCTGCTCCTAAACCGGTGCCCAAAGTAAGGGCCACAAAGTTTTGTTGATTTCTCCCGACTCCATATATTTTTTCGCCAATAGCAAAACAGTTGGCGTCGTTATTTATGTGCACGGGAATGTGAAATACAGCCTCCAGAAAATCTTTCAGGTGTACTTCTTTCCACGATGGTATATTTGCTACATCATAAACAATTCCGTTTTCAACATCAACTACACTGGGAACCCCAATTCCAATAGCTTCGGTGGTTGGTTGTATTAACTGTTTAATCACATCGATGATGTTATCAATAACCTCCTCGGCTGTATCGGTTTTGGGAGTAGGACAAACGACATGTGCATCTATTTTCTCATTTTTAATCCGTCCCGCTTTAATTCCAGTTCCTCCTAAATCAACACCAATAACTTCCCTCATATCTATCCGTTATTTGTTGATAAAAAGCATGTTTGCCGGGATTTTGGTTTCGCGTATTGAAAGACCCGATATTCCAATCTCCAGTTCATTTCCCATGTAACTCTCAAAATACAACACCTTAACTTTATGAAACCCCGCTTCGAGCGCGATACTTCCATCTTTGCGTCGGGCACTGTGCGATCCGTCATTATCAACTACCAGTTTATCATCGACAAACACCTGAGAACCATCGTCAGAATAGGAATAAAAACGGTAAACACCTTTCTTGCCAATTTTGATAAAACCCTCAAACTCAAAACCAAAATAGTCGTCTTTTTTGGCCTGTTTAATGTCGAAATTTTCAAGCTGTCCTTTTTGCAAAACCTTTGCCTGTGCAAGATCTTTTACCGATTCAAATTCGCCTTCGAAATATTTATATAAAACCCCAGAAATTACGTTGCTGACTTTAGTTCCCGGAGAGTACTCCAAGTTGCTGTCGTTGTATGTTAAACCTGCCGGGTAATTGTATTTAAATTTTACACCGCCAGGGGTACGTATCCAGGTGTCGAAACTGTATTCGCCTTCATTCAACTCAATAATCCGGCTTCCACGTTCCAGTTTACCGTAGGCATCAGCACCGGTTACCTGACCAAATGCTAGGGCAATGTTTTTATGAATGCCTATGTAGTTATTGTTATGGTCGTGTCCCACAAAAACGCCCATTACATCGTTCATCTCCAGCATAGATGCAAACAAACCCGAATTAACATCGGCCGAAGCTATTCCTTCAAATTTTTCGCCAACAGTAGTTTCCTTGCCCACTACATCTTCGTACTCAGGTAAAGGAATATGGAAAAAGGCAAGCGATGGCAGTGGTTTGTTATTATTTGCTGCCGTGGCCTTTTGGCTTTGTTCGCGGTACCAAGCAATCTGGTCGAAATGAATCCAGTCGTAGTCACTTTGTTTTTTATTTATTGAATATGAATTGGAATCGAAACAATAGATACTGGCAGCTGTATTATTTCCATCAGACGATTGTACAGGAAGGATATAGTTTCCACAACCAGTAAGTTCAGCACCTTTATTCCCCACGAAATATGGCATTAATTGTAACAGTTCAAATATTTCATCGCGGGTAATGCCCGGTTCAGCATCGTGGTTTCCAAGTGTTACTGTCCATGGAACTTCAGCTTCAATAAATGGTTTTGCTACAGTTTTCCATCCATCTACAGCCGGAACATCGGTTACCAGATCTCCTGTCAGAATTGCCAAATCAGGTTTTTCCTCATTTAAAGCAAAACGAATTGTTTCGAGTGTTTTAACACAATTCTCCGAGTTGTTATCCCAATGCACATCAGTAAATTGGGCAATTTTGAACGTTTTATCCTTTCCAAATTTTAACTGATTGGAATTTTGGGCAGCCACCGGCGTATTACCGAAAACCATGCTCAATAAATATAAAATAAAGATTGGCAGAATTATTTTATTTGAATTCATCGGTTTATAGATTTAAGATTGTTTTTATTTTTCCAAATATTTCCGTGTTTTCCATCAGTCCACTAAACTGAAAAGACTGTGGTCCATATGCATATACCGGAACCAAAATACCGGAGTGCCCTTTATTGGCAAAACTTCCTGTTATTTCACCTTTCGAAATATCTCCTCCTACAATTGAAAGCCCTCCGGTTTCATGATCGGCAAGAATAACAACCAAGGTTTTTCCGTCTTTTTCAGCCCATTCTAAAACCTGCCCTACAGTTCGATCAAAATCACCAATTTCCTCAACCAACTCTTGCAATTTATTCCAGTGCCCACAATCATCAATACGTGAACCTTCAACCATCGCAAAGAAGCCTTTCTTGTTCGTACCTAAAACATCCAAGGCCTTTTCTGTTGCTTTCAGGAATAAATCGCCACGCTTGTTGGCTAAAGGTAGCTGACCATCTTCCAATACAGCAAAAACTTTATTGTTTTGTGTTGCCAACGTTTCCTCCAGAGTGTTACAAACCGCATAACCCTGTGCTTTCATTTCACTGACTAAATCGCGCGTATCGCTTTTCCGGTTGTGAAACTTATTTCGGCCACCGCCAAAAATAAAATCAACCCCGCAATTCAAATAATCAGTGGCTAACTCCTCTTCCTCATCACGATCAGGATTATTTGCGCAAAAAGTTGCCGGAGTAGCATCTGTTAATCCGCAGGTTACAACAATTCCGGTAGCAAGTCCTTTTTCTATAGACAAATCGGTAAGAGAATTAAGTTCATTATTATTCACATCAACCGCAATAGCATGATAATTTGTTTTTTGCCCAGTAGCCATTGCTGTTCCTGCAGCTCCTGAATCGGTAATTAATTTATTGGCACAATACGTTTTTACCAATCCGGAGTACATACAGTTCTCAATATTCATATGTCCTTTATTGGCTATCCATGCCGTTGAATAATGTGAAAGTCCCATTCCGTCTGCAATCATTAGGATTACATTCTTAACTTTTTTCCCTGTCGTGGGTTTTATGCTTTTAACCGGGTAAACCTCTGTTCCTTTGGCGAAACATTCAACCTCTCTGTTACTACTCTCATATGTATTTTGTGCCTGAACTGAAATCAATAACACGACTCCAGCCAAAAGACTAAAAACCTTTTTCATAATCCTTTTTTTTAATTACACATTAATCTTCTAATTTCCTGCTGAGATAAGGGGGATGCAAAAATTTTCACTCCCTTCATTTCGCCGTAATAAATTCTCTTATTCGGAAATTCTTCATTTCTCCCCAAATTCCAATTCCCGTGCGTATTTAAAGGAACTTCGCGACTTATTTCTGCTGTTCCTTTTAATTCTCCGTCCACAAATAATTTCAAACTTTTACCATCACACATACCGGCAATATGATGCCATTTCCCAAAATAGTCGGCAGGCAGTTCTGCATTGCAAATTCCTCTTCCCCAACCGCCTGTGAAAAATTCGATTTGGCGATTATTAATTACCTGAATTACATTGTGATCTCCCTGGGTTATTACAGAGCTTAATACAGAATTCTCTTCGGAGGCTTTAATCCAAGCCATTAACGTAATTTTGTTTTTAAGTGAGCCAAACGATGAATTTTGTTTAATTTCCACAAATGCATCATCATCAAATCCATTTTGCAGAAACACCCCCGGAGTATTCGTTTTTATTATACCATCATTTGAAAAACCAGATTTATCGGAAAGTTTTCCATCACATTCTTTTTGAAAATCGAGATCAACCAAAATGGCAGATAGATTATCGGTATACACTTTATAATTACCTGTCATGGAGCCAACTTTTAGTTTGTTTAAACCTGCTTTAGAATCCGATAATTCATATTTCAATTTTATCTTCTCTCCCGGCTTCAGTGAAATTTTATCCGTTTTAACCAATACCCCGTTTTGTACAATTTTCAACTCAGGTTCATCGCTTTTTCCTCCTGCATTTTTCACATAAAAACTGATTTTCTGTTTCTCGCCGGGCTCTATCATCGGAAAAAATGACAATTGCGAATATTCAATTTTTCTCAGCTCAGATTCATTAACAGTTATTTCCACTTTTTCTTCTGAGCCTTTAAAACGTATTTCGATCAAGCCAGGTTTGTAAAGGCGGCAACTTAACGAATCGACAACTATTGCTTTTTCGTCAACAAAGAAGTTAGATGAAGCTACCTCTCGTTCTTCAACATTTAAGCGAATAATTTTCACCCCTTCAGCGCCTTTGTTTACAAGCCTGAATTTCAACCAGAACAACTCATCCGGATCAACCGTTTCCGAAGATACAGAAACCGAATCAAGCTCTATTTGAGATTTAATTTTTGTTGCCGAATAAGCTTCTTGCTTGGAATTTGCAGCCCAGTCAGACGGATACTTGCCCATACTAAAAGTCAGTTCCCCTCCATCAGTAAGCAACGCATGACTTACATATGGCTGGTTAAACTGTTCCCCATTTAATGTGGCTGACTGAATGTATTTGTTTTCCGCAGAGACCTCTTCACCATTGATTACAAATTCCTTTTCGTTATCTAAATGAATGACAACCTTTTTAAACATTGGAGTTCCTATATTATACTCCGGTACACCCGGGCAAACCGGATAAATACCCAAAGCATTAAAAACAAACCAACTTGACATGGAGCCTAAGTCGTCATTTCCGGGTAATCCGCGTTCGGTTGAATCAAAATATTCGTCACGAATATGCGCAATCCATTTCTGCGTTTTTGCAGGATTTTTGGAATAATTGAACAAATATGGAATATGAAAATTTGGTTCGTTATCGAACAAAATTCGCTTGCTCAAAATGGCACTGTCGAGTAAATCGGTAAACGCTTCATCTCCACCCATTCGGTTAATTAAGTCTCTCGGATTATGAGGAACGAAGAAGGAATAATTCCATTTATCGCCTTCCTTAAATCCGAAATTACCATGCGATTGCAAGAATCCATCTTTTCCGCGGGGGACAAGAAAAAGCTGATTAGGGTCGAACAAATTACGATAACTCAAACCTCGTTGTAGCCAATAGGAATAGTCATCAGTATTCTTCATTACTTTTCGAATATACTGCGACATAGCCCAGTCGTTATAAGCATACTCCACAGTTCGGGTAACCGACTCGGAAAAAGAGGCAGGAACATACCCATTCGAAATGTATGCCGGCATATCTTCATACAAAAAAGGGGCATTCATCAACGATTCTTTCATTGCCCAGTAAGCCTGCTTTTTATCGAATCCTCTAATTCCCTTCAAATATGAATCGACAATAATCGGGATTGCATGATAGCCTGTCATTGGATCTGTAGGCAACTTACCGCTCTGCCTGTATACATCAAGCATCGAAATAATCATATCATTTTGCCGTTGCGTAGCTATCAGACAAAACAGCGGATGCAGCGACCGAAATGTGTCCCACGGAGAGAAGAAATCATACTGACAGCTTCCTTTTGCACGGTATATTTGCTGATCGCGACCTTTATACTCCTTATTCACATCTGAAATAATCCAGGGGAACAGTAATGAGTGATACAAAGCTGTATAGAATTTGATTTTATCGCT
Organism: Sunxiuqinia sp. sy24; assembly: GCF_052677165.1. Taxonomy (NCBI): domain Bacteria; kingdom Pseudomonadati; phylum Bacteroidota; class Bacteroidia; order Marinilabiliales; family Prolixibacteraceae; genus Sunxiuqinia; species Sunxiuqinia sp. sy24. The sequence goes on along the minus strand of NZ_JBQYLH010000021.1, from coordinate 29,317 downwards.
AGTTGATCCTCCATCAACTTCAATTCGGGATAAATGTTGTTCCCACAAATCCTGCGTTCTATTTTTTGTTGCATCAAAATCCCAACCGGGAATCTCGGTGTCAATATTCTCTTTGGCATTTTGTGAACTAACCGAAGAGCTGCTTACCTTTAATAATACTGAACCACTTGCCGGTTTATCAAAAACCAAGATTACCCCATCGTTTTGTTTTTCAATGCGGCTCCATTCCATATTAAAATCAAACCATACATTCCGGGTACTTCCTTTTATTGCTGAATTGGAAACCAGTTCAAATTCACCAATATCACCTATAAATATTTTTGGTGTAATTCCCTCACCAAATGTAAACCGGAACATTCCGGTACGCGTGGAAGCTGTTGTTTCAACCAGAGTTCCGTTATCCTCAAATTTCACTTTGTAATACCCCGGTTCTGCTTTCTCTTTATCATGCAAAAACGGACGGCTACTTTTTAGAAGTTCAAAGAAATTCATATTTTCAACCGGCATAACAAAACAGCGTCCGGAAGAACCATCGGGATAACCACTGGGGTGCCCGAAACAACTAAAAAAATAAATGCTTTTTGTATGGTACTCATATCCTTTCCACGAACCAACACTAGTTTCAGGAGTTAGCTGTATGTATCCGAATGGAGCTACCGAACCGGGATAGGTACGACCATGTCCTTCCCAATTTGAAACATGCGAAGTTTGCGATGCACCAATAAACGGATTTACGTATTCAAGTTTCCTTTTTCCGTTACAGGCCAATACAATAGATAAAAAAACAGTAAGGATAAAAATTCGCATTTATCAGCTTTATTTATTATTAGAAACTGAAACAAACTCGTTTAACTCTTTCAAATGATCGGTACCGATTATGTCAACATTTGCATCTATAAGCTCTGACCAAATTGCCCGACGTTGTTCTACTGTTCTGTTTAGTGTGCCCCAGAATCTAAGGAGATATCCCTTTTCATGCGCCTTTTCCACAAAACTTTTGAGCAATATCTTTTCCTGCTCGGGCATTTTCCCCGTTCCGTCCCATGCAAAATATTTCTTCCAGTTATCACTTATTACCGGCATAAGTTCCGGCGTAATATCCGAATCAAGATTATCGATTCGTCCGTCGAAACCGGCAAAACGTTGCACCTGATTTTGCATAAATTCAATCGGGCGCTCCCCCGAAACAACCACTAAAATACTCCCCCTCTTTTTTATCCCACTCTCAAACACTGATAAATCAGCTTTATAATCTTCGAGAATTGCATGTAACAATCTGTAGGTCAATAGTCCGTCATCCTTAATATCGACAAACAAGATTATCTCTTCTCCATTTCCATACACCGAACCCCTGTTATTCTCAATTTGATTTCGAAGCGGCTCCAGGTAGAGGTTTCGCAGCGTTTGTCCCGGTTTTATTTTATCAAAATCGTGCGCTACAAAAAGTGAATCGCCAATAGAATAAACATCGGCTTCAATACTTCCAAAATTGTAATCCAAGGCGCCAAAAAGCGGTCGGGTATTTTCATAATCATTATGTGAATGGGCTATGATAATTGAATCCTTTTTACTATTTGAAATATTGCAAGCGTTTAGTGAAACGAAAAAAAATAATAACACCAGATTTATGCCATCCCTCTTATTTTTCATAGTACTATACTTCTGTGATTCAATAATAAAAATGAGTCTATTAATGAATCCTTCAACTACTAAGTAATCATATTTTAAATAGAAAGAGACTCTGATGCCTATGCTCAGAGCCTCTTTCTATTGAGTATTTTATTAATTCCAACCCTTGTTCTGAGGGATGCCAGAAATAGCAACGTCATCATTTGGAATAATCCAAACATGGTGTACATTGGGATCGAATTGAGGGCGCGAGGCACGAACTTCTCTAATGGTAAATGAAGAATCAGGATCTGTTTTGTCCGAATGATCTCTTCCATGCAGAGGTTCAGCATAAACCTCATCAGCATCTCCCCAGCGAACCAGATCAAAATGACGATTTGCAAATTCACCGGCAAACTCCACTCGGCGTTCGTGTTTCAAATCATCCATATCTGCATTCGTTAACGGATCAAGTCCAGCACGATTGCGTACGGCATTAATTTCTTGATCTGCATTTTCCCCTTGCATTATCAATGCTTCGGCTTTCATTAAAAGAACTTCTGCATAGCGAAGAATTGGGACATCAGCAATGGTTGTAGGATCGTTTCCATTTGGATTAATCGTTGTTCCAACTGGATTAGAATAACCATAGGCATCCATATATTTATTAAACTGGAAACCAGATTGTGAATTCTGAGAAGTGTATCTACGTGTTTCTCCGAACCACTCAAATTCTTGACCAAATTCTAAGATCGTTTCTTTTCTACGATTATCACCGGCTTCAAATGCGTCATAAAGTTCAAGTGTAGGCTGATAATATCCCCAGCCATTGTAATCGCCCCAACCTTTATTCTCAAGCATTACACCAGGCAACTTACTTCCAGCATCGGTTCCGGAAACAACAGACCAGATATACTCTGAACCGAAATTCTGATTAAAAGTAAACAAGTCATGAAAATCAGTTTCAGGATGATCCGTATCCAACAATTTCCGTCCTGATCCAGAGCTTGTTACCTTATCACAATACTCAGCCACTTTAGACCATTTTGTATCGTCGTATTGTGCCCAATACAAATAGGTTTTTGCGATATAAGCTAAGGCTGCATCTTTATGAGCACGTCCTAAATCAGTCGACGCATATGTAGTGAAAAGAGGAAGTAATTCTACCGCTTTTTCTAAGTCAGAGATAATTTGAGCATAGTTTTCAATAACACTTTCAGGACGTGTGAAGTGATCATCATACATATTTTCTTCTGTTACAATTGGCACTCCTCCATTAGGTCCATTATCTCCATAGGTATGCGCTAACCAAAAATAATGAAATGCCCTCATAAAGTAGGCTTCACCCAAAACACGATTTTTCAAAGTAGCATCCATTTCAATATCCGGAACATGCGTCAACACATCATTTGCACGGCGAACAATCTTATAGCATTGAGGATACATCCAGCTAAAATAACCTTCATCTCCACTCAAGGTAAAATAAACTGCAGCATCAGCTTTTGCATTGGTACGGCCGGTTATCATATCATCTGAAGCATTAATGTACCACATAAACCCACGGGTAAACATATCTTCATCTTTCATGTAGTAATACATCGAATTAGCACCTGCCAAAGCATCTGCATCTGTTTGCCAATAGTTCCCTTCGGTTGCACTTCCTCTAGGTGTCAGGTCAGTAAAACTCTCGGAGCACCCTACCGCTATTAAAAACATAATTGTAGCGGCTATATAATTTACAAATCGAATATTCTTCATAGTTATTTATGTTTAAAATGAAAATGACAAACCTGTTGATAATATTCGTGAAACAGGGTAAGAACCAACATCAAAGCCAATTCCTCCCACTTCCGGATCCATTCCGGAATAATCAGTTATAGTAAATAGATTTTCTGCTGTAACATATAATCTGAGAGAAGAGCCATTTACAAACTTGCTTAACGTTCTTTGTGGTAAAGAATAACCAATTGTGATGTTCTTCAAACGAATGTAAGAAGCATCTTCCAAGTACCATGTTGAATTGGTTCCGAAATTCCGATTGTCATCAGCTGTGGATAGTCTAGGAATATCTGTATTCTTATTTTCAGGAGTCCAGGCGTTCAGTATCCGATTATCTCGATTGTAAGTTTGTTCACTCATATTGTAAGTCGAATACTTATAGCCATTAAATACTTCAGCTCCTTCAACACCTTGAATCAAACAGGAAAGATCAAATCCCTTGTATTCCAGATTGATGTTAAAAGCATAGGTAAATGTAGGAAAAGCATTTCCGTGGAATATGCGATCCTCATCAGATATCTTACCATCGTTATTTGAATCAGTAAATTTCAAATCACCAGGTTTGGCATTTGGTTGAATAGGCGTACCATTTAATTGGTATGCATCAATTTCTGCCTGAGAATTAAAAATTCCTTCACAGGTAATCAAGTGATATGAATATAAAGGCTGACCTGGTTCTGAACGATAAGGAAATAGTGACGAACGAACATTGTTACTGTGATAAACATAATCGCTTGTATACCCATCTAAGTCCCTCAATTCATTCTTTATAGTTGTTATATTAAATCCAACTGAATATTTTAGCTCATTGTCATTATTCCGATAATTTGTTGAAAATTCAAATCCTTCATTTTTTACACTCCCAACATTTGATGTAGGTCCTTCGGTAACACCAGTATGTGGATCAGCAGCGTTGGTTAGAATCATATCATTTGTTAACTTCTGGAAATAATCTGCAGTTATCTCGATTCTTCCATTAAAAAGACTTGCGTCAAGACCAAGGTCATAGGTCTCCGAAGTTTCCCATTTCAAATCTCTGTTTGATTGTTGAGCAACATAGTAGCCTGGTAAATAAGCTGGATCTTCACCCAAATAAGGTCGGTGTGAGCTCATTGGAACATTGTAGGCATAATAGCCTACAGATTGGATATTTCCAATTTGTCCCCATGATGCGCGTAATTTCAATGAGTTAACCCAATCAACATCCTCCATAAACGACTCAGAAGAAATCCTCCAAGCTCCTGAAAGTGAAGAAAATATATCACTGTTGTTTTCTTTTGCCAAACGCGAAGTTTGATCTTTCCTGATACTTGCTGAAATGAAATACTTATTATCAAAATTGTAGCGAAATCTACCAATTGCCGATGTTAGAGCATCCTCATAAACATTACTATTCCATTCTAAAATTTCAGCGGCATTCTCAATATACTGATACCAATTCTCTTCTCTTGCAAAATCTTGTGTTTCCACGTCATTATATTCATAATCTGTATATTGAGATGAATAAACAGCAGTTAGATCCAAATTATGTTTTCCAAATGATTTAGCATAGCTTACTTGATTATCCCAAATCCATTTATTCCTGTCAGACCAGGACTGCCCCAAATAATTCATATCTGTACGGCGTCCTGATTCGGGGATACGTGGAGTGAATTTTTTATAATCGCTGCTACGAATATCAACTGAAAAAGAAGAACGGAATTTTAAATCCGTTATAATTTCGTAGTCGAGGTAAACATTCGCATTGTAGTTGGTTACCGGGCTAGTTGTAGTAGGACGTAACAAAAGAGCAACGGGGTTGTAAACATCACCATAAGCTCCAGCAAATGCTGAACCTTCGGGAGCAACACCATGGAACGCACCATTATCGTCATACACCGGAGCTGCGGAAGGCATATACATTGCATTTATGATGGCTCCAGAATAACTTGATGAAGTATTTGTCCCAACAGCTTCAGTTCTTGCAAGGAAGAAATTCTCACCAATAGTAATATTGTCAGTTAGATCATATTCTCCTTTCATTCTGAATGTAAACCTCTTTGAATTGGTTCCCTGTAATGTACCATCCTTGTCCTGATAATTGAAAGAAGACATATAGCGTCCCTTTTCACCACCACCCGAAAGTGAGAAATTTACATTATAGACAAAGGCATCTCTAAATATCTCATCAATCCAATTCGTGCGGGTTGTTGCCCCCCATGGATTTTGGCTAGCATCGTGTGCGGGTAATCTTGAAAGACCGGCATTATCGGTTGCTGTATTATAGGCCCAACTTTGCTGCTCGGCAGTAAGAGGTGTTGGCGTATTTGTAACCTGCTGGAAGCCAGCAAAAACATCAACATTTATCTTTGGCTTCCCTGATTTACCACTTTTCGTTGTAACAACGATTACCCCGGATGATGCTTGAGCTCCATAGATAGAAGCTGACGCTGCATCTTTCAAAATTGCCATTGTTTCAATATCATTCGGATTAAGTGCTCCTCCGTAATATGGCATTCCATCAACTACCCAAAGAGGAGTTTCAGAGTTTACTGAACCAACACCTCGAATGACAACCTTTGCACTTTGAGTTGGATCACCACCTTGTTGAACAACGGTTACACCTGCTACATTTCCTTGAAGAAAATCCTGAGGTGTTGTAATAGCCCGACTATTAATCTTATCCAGACCAGAAACAGTAGCTATAGATGACGACAGATCTGATTTCTTTGACGTTCCATATCCAATTGCAACAACCTCATCAAGCCCAATTGCATCAGCAAGCATCTTAATATTAATAGATGCTTGGTCCCCCACAACAACTTCTTGTGTTCGCATTCCAACGAAAGAGAAAATCAGAGTTCCACCTGTTGGCACATCAGAGATAGAATAGTTCCCATCAAAATCGGTCACCGTTCCCTGCGTGGTACCTTTCACCCTAACAGTCACTCCTGGAAGCGGTTGTCCGGACGAGTCGGTTATCTTACCAGAAACATCCTTCACTTGAGTGGTCAACTCTTTGAATCTGGAATCTTGCTCATTATGAACAATAATCAACTTGTTATTAACGGTATAGCTCAATCCTGACTCTTTCATCAGGAAATCCAGAACTTGATCAACCGTTTGATTTTTCAGATCTAAACTAACAACCTTACTTAAATCAACCTCCTGGCTATTATAAAAGAACGAAAATTCCGATTGGTCTTCAATCTGGCCCAACACCCGTTCGATGGTTAGGTTTTGCCCCGACACACTCAATTTTGTTTTTTGCGCATACGTTGCTGCAGAAACCTGCACCAAAGCTGCCAACAGAAACAAACAAACTAGTTTCATAATTCGATAAGTTTTAGGGATGTCAGCCCATGAGCCGTGCCCCCTGTAGGTTCGTTTTTTTTTCATAAATTTGAAATGTTTAGACAATTATTAATTTGATTGTTTTAAAAGGCGGGATGTTGTGGCGACATCTCGTCTTCTTTATTATAATTACATAGGCTTATAAGTTAGTTCAAACTCTCTGAAGTTTTTTTTCTTATAGTCGATTGGACTGGTCAGCTTCAAGGCATCCAACACTTGCCAGATGGTTTCCTGATTTTTGAAACTTCCCGAATAAACCATGGCTTCGAGCGCTGTTGACTGATAATTCAGCTTCACATTGTACCAGCGTTCCAGACGTTTAATCAGATCCGCAAAATGTATTCCTTTAAAAACAAAGTCCCCATTAACCCATGCCAATTCTGCTTCAACACTAACCTTTTCCTGCATTGGCTTCATCGTCTTCTGATCAAAACTGACTTTTTCTCCGGGATTTAAATAAATAACTTGCTTGTTGATAGTTGAAAGCTGCACGCTTCCTTCAGATAACGTTGTACTTATCTGCCGATCTTCGGCATGACTGCTTATATTGAATTTGGTTCCGGTAACCAGCACATCAAATTTATCGGTTTGCACGGTAAAAGGATGCGCTTTATCCGACTGCACTTCAAAATACGCTTCCCCCTCTAAACGAACCAACCTGTTTTTAGCTGAAAAATCCGGGCTCACAGTCAGGCGGCTATCAGCATTCAGCTTTACTTTCGTGCCGTCCGCCAGGATTAATTCGGAACGTGAACCTTGTGGGACGTAAAACGATTCAACTTGCTGTTTAATTCCGGGAGAAAGACTGGAGGGCAAAATGCCGCCAATCAACAATCCCAGCATCAGGATAGCAGCTGCCGAAAGCCCATAAACCCATGTAGGAATAATTCGGATTTGCTTTTTGGAAGCTTGTCGTTTATAGAATTGTAAAAGCTGCTCGGTTTCGCGTGAAGAAGTTTTCAGACTGGCATCCCAGGTGTCTTTTAGTTCCAGAAACTTTTTTTTATTATCAGGGCTTTCATTAATCCAAGCCAAGAGATTCCGTTCATCTTCCTGCGAACAATCGCCATTCAAATACCGGGCTATCAATTGGTCTTTATCTGTTGCATCGCTCATATCCAACCATTTTTAGGTCTTTTACTATCAACACAACTGATCAACCCAAATTACGTCATCAGCTGGAACCTTTTTTTTCTTCATTTTTCAAACAACAGAAATTAAGCAAGATATGAAACAAATTTCCCGACAATTTCTCTTTTAAAGCAGACAAGCCCCGGAACAATCGGGTTTCGACAGTACGAATTGGAACATTCAATCGCTCTGCAATTTCTTTATTCTTCAAGCCTTCAAAACGGCTGAGTTCAATCACTTCGCGATGAATTTCAGCTAACGAACGAATAGCTTGGTAGATTTTCTCCAGGTTTTCCTTTTCAATCAATGATTTTTCACCATCGCGATAGTACGACAACTCCATTTCACCAAGTGCCGAAAGTTGTTGATTTTGATGCTTACTAACAATCTGCTGATGCTTCAGATGGTTTAGACAAGCATTTCGAGTGGATCGAAACAGATAAGCTTTCAAGTGTTCATCATCCAGGCTTAGCTTTTTCTTTTCCCAAATCAAAGCAAAAACATCCTGCACCAGATCTAAAGCCAACTCTTCATCCGCCACAAATTTGAGTGCATACACAAATAGCGAGTGATGGTAATTCTTAAAAAGCGTATCAAAATCAGACATCCTTTTCGTTTTCGAAAGTCAAATCTAATGAAATAAAAATAAGTACTAAAAACTCGCAACGGAACTTAGGTTCTTTATCTCTGCCATCAAATGGCATCTCCAGGGAACAGGTCAGCCATGAAATAAAGAATCATTAAAAATAACCGCTTACCTGCTGTTCGTTTTGTTTTTTCTCATCAAACAATTGTAAGTTTGCCACGCAACCTGCGGGAAGGTCAATCGACTGACTTCAAGGGAAGAATCATACGAAATTCGTGTTCCGATCAATTACTGTATACTACAGCTTGTTGGCTGGCACCTCTCTTTCTTTCCTTTTCCCGCCCAAAAACATAAAAATGACTGCCGAAAAAAGATTGGGTTTTGTAGGAATTATTGTCGAAGACCGAACGAACAGTGCCACTTTGGTGAATGAACTGCTGAGTAAACACGCTGACTTTATTCTGGCCCGCACCGGCATTCCTCGAGCCAAGGAACAAACATCGGTTATTACCTTGGTAGTCGACTGTACAACCGATGAGTTGGGTAAACTAAACGGGCGTTTAGGAGCAATTAAAGGAGTACAGGTCAAATCAGGAATGGCAAAAAATGAGTAACATGAAAACAGCAACACAAACATTTATCAACGAACAGGAAATAAACGACATCCTGCAAAAACACAGTCAGCCCGATTTTACTCAGGTACGTGACGTGCTAGCCAAGGCAAACGAAATGAAAGGGCTCAAGCTCGAGGATGTTGCCATATTAAGCGCAATCAGCGATCCGCAGCAATTGGAGGAACTGTTTCAAACAGCCAACCATATTAAAGACACTATTTACGGAAAGCGGCTCGTGCTGTTTGCCCCCCTTTACATTTCCAATCTGTGCGCCAACGAATGTACCTACTGTGCCTTTCGCGCCAAGAATAAGGCTATTGTTCGGAGGGCGCTAAATCAGGACGAAATTATACATGAAACCGAGGCACTCATCAAACAAGGGCACAAACGCGTGCTTCTGGTAGCTGGTGAATCGTATCCGAAACAAGGATTTCAATATGTGTTAGACTCCGTTCGTTCGGTTTATGCCGCAAGCCACAACGATGCCGAAATACGACGCGTGAATGTGAATGTAGCTCCTTTAACCGATGAAGAATTCAAACTACTGAAAGCTGAAAATATTGGAACCTACCAGCTCTTCCAGGAAACCTACCATCAGCAGACCTACAAAAAGGTGCACATCGGGGGACGAAAAATGGATTACAACTGGCGGGTCACTGCACTCCACCGGGCCATGGAAGCAGGCATCGATGATGTGGGGATCGGCGTGCTATTCGGACTTAACGATGCCCGCTTCGAACTGCTGGCCATGATGCAGCATGTGTTTGAATTGGAACGTGTGTTTGGTGTCGGTCCGCATACCATCAGCGTTCCGCGCATGGAACCAGCCACCGGATCGGATGTTGCGTCCCACCCCCCCTTTCCGGTTTCCGACCTGGAGTTCCGCAAGCTGGTGGCTATCCTACGTTTGGCCGTTCCATACACGGGCATCATCATGTCGACCCGCGAAACAGCTAAAATGCGAAGGGAGACCTTTGCCTTGGGCGTTTCTCAAATTTCGGCAGGCAGCCGCACTAATCCTGGCGGTTATGAGGAAGAATTAGAAGACGAAGTCTCCGGTCAATTCAGTCTGGGCGACCATCGTCCGTTAGATGAAGTGATTCGCGATGTAGCCAACATGGGGTATGTTCCGTCTTTCTGTACAGGTTGTTACCGACTGGGACGTACCGGACAAGACTTTATGGACCTGGCCAAACCCGGTGCCATTAAAGCACACTGCGGACCAAACGCTTTGTCAAGCTTTATGGAATACCTCAACAATTACGCGTCACCGCAAACTTACGAAACCGGCATTCAACTAATTGAACGTACCATTGGCGGAATGGATGGCCTACCCGCTGAACGTGCCCGTAAGCTGGTTGATCGGGTAAAACAGGGACAAAAAGATATGTTTTGCTAATCATTATATTATCTCTAAAACCGAGCTACTACACTCAAATACAATTAGGATAAACCAATTTATATTTTTCTAAATAAGTGTTAAGGGTGTTTTTATTTAGAATTATTCTTAATAAATTGCTCTCGTTATAAACTCTAAAATAGAAATTATGAAAAAATTGGTTTTAGTATTAGCAATTGTATTCGCTTTCGGTGTAACTTATGCAGGAAATTCTGTTTCTGACGTAAAAGGAACAAAAACAGAACAAGTTAGTACTGTTGAAAAAGACAAAAAAGAAAAGAAAACTGCAAAAACTGAGAAGAAAGAAGAATGTGCTACGAAGGGCGAAAAGAAATGCTGCAGCCAGAAAAAAACTTGTGGTGACAAGAAGTAAATCTTCGTATTTTCATACCTAACAAAAGCCGGCTTTTTAGTCGGCTTTTTTAATGCCTTGTGATGAGGGATGTTCGTTCACAAGGAAGCAACTATCGCTGCTAACTTGAACGAGGAGAAATGGGCATTCCGCTGCACAGATCAGCGATTTATTTCACAAAAACATTGCGTAAAAAACAGATCCTTCGTACTTTTGGGCCCTAATTACATTCACATGAAATCCCCGAAATCCTTTCGTTTACATATTGGTCTTTTTGGCCGTCGCAACGTGGGCAAATCCTCTTTGCTCAATGCCCTCACCCAACAAGAAGTATCGATTGTGTCAGAAGTAGCCGGCACCACCACCGACCCGGTTGAAAAACCGATGGAGCTGCTACCGCTTGGCCCGGTACTTTTTATTGATACGGCTGGCATGGACGATGTTGGCTCGCTGGGTGAAAAGCGGGTACAGAAAACCAAGGCGGTTTTTGACCGGACGGACTTGGGAATCCTGATTTCGAATAGCGAAACTTGGGGTGATTTTGAAGAAGCAACCTTACGCGAATTAAAAGAACGGGGAATTCCAATGATCGTGGTATTCAACAAAGCCGACCTGTACCAGCCACAAGCTTGCATGCTCAACAGCTTATCGGCCGATAAAATACCGGTTGTTGAAACCTCAGCCACTAAGCGTGCCGGAATTGACATGCTACGACAAACCATCCTCAAAACAGCGCCGGACGATTACATCAACCGTCCGGCCATTGTTGCTGATTTAGTCGGTCCGGGCGAAGCAGCCATTCTGGTTGTTCCGATTGATAAAGAGGCACCTAAAGGGCGTCTCATCCTGCCACAAGTACAAAGTATCCGCGACTTACTGGATGGCGATTCTTTTTGTATGGTGGTGAAAGACCAGCAACTCCCCGAAGCCCTATCAAGAATGAATACACCTCCCAAGCTGGTGGTTACCGACAGCCAGGCATTTACAAAAGTTGCCGCGCTCACGCCACCCGAAATCCCACTCACCGGATTCTCCATTCTCTTTGCTCGTTTTCAGGGCGACCTCACAGCCACGGTGCGCGGCGCTATGGCTATTGACCAGCTGAAAGCCGGCGACCGGATTCTCATTGCCGAGGCCTGCTCGCATCACCCCATCCAGGAAGATATTGGTACCGTAAAAATACCCAACTGGCTCAACAAATACGTGGGTGGCAAACTACAAATTGAACATGCCCGTGGCCGCGACTTCCCTGATGATGTTAGCCAATACAAGCTCATCATTCATTGCGGAGCCTGCATGTGGAACCGACGCGAAATGCTCTCACGCATCCTAAAAGCGCAACAGGCTGGCGTTCCCATCACCAACTATGGATTGACCATTGCGTATTCATTGGGCATTTTTGAACGAGCTCTGCAACCGTTTCCCGAAGCCCTGAAAATTTACAGAGATCACTTAGAAACCAATACTCAGCAATAATAGACGAGCCAAAAACTATCTTAGGCTCCAACTGGATATCGGCAGAAAGTCCATACGATTTCATACACAGGTTACTCGAAGTAAAATAGAAATTTTCAAGACGTAAATGCTCTAACAGCAATCGTCTGCCACTCTCATTTATCTCGGGCAATGCTTGAAGCACCTAGCTCAACGAACCAATCCGACACCATTGGCCCGATTCTATTTTTTTAGCTAATTTAGCATCGATTTCAACGAGCTGATCATAAATCAACATAAAGAACTGACATGAAGAAATTAATGCAGTCTTTCATCCTGCTATTTATTACGTTTACAACTTTTGCCCAGCAACGCTACCTGGAAGAAATAGCCGACTCGGTACAAACAGATACTTTCACCTATATTCAGAAAGACGGTCAAAACCTGAAACTGGATGTTTACACACCTGCTTTCGACAATCACTACTCACGGCCAGTCTTGTTATACATTCATGGCGGCGGCTTTTCCGGTGGCACACGTAACGGAGCAAGTACGATTGAGTTCTGTGAAAAAATAGCCCGCCGTGGCTATGTAGCAGTTTCCATCAGCTACCGCCTTACACGCCAAGGCACGCCAACCGGCTTTGGCTGCGACTGCCCGACAGAGGAAAAAATGGCCACTTTTCGTGCTGCCGTTGAAGACATTCAGGATGCCACCTATTTCTTAATCGAAAACCGGGAACAACTGGGGATCGATCCCTATCAGATCATTCTTTCGGGCAGCAGTGCCGGAGCTGAATCTGCACTGATGACAGCTTACCAGCCGCCCTATTGCTACGATCTGGATAAGGGACCCGTAAACTATGCCGGTGTTATTTCGATGGCTGGTGCCATCCCCGACACCACAAAAATTTACGCTGAATCAGCAGTTCCTTCTTTACTGTTTCATGGCACCTGCGACAACCTGGTGCCTTATGGCACCGCGCCACACCATTACTGTAACGAAGATAAACCAGGTTACCTGATTTTGCACGGCGCAAAAACCGTTGCCAACCGCTTACATCAGCTCGATAAACCCTATTGGCTTTATACCCTTTGTGGGGAAAATCACCGGATTGCCGGGTCGCCCATGACTGAGCAGTTTGACGAGATCATAAGCTTTTGCTATGACTTTGTTCTTCATCAGTCAAAAAACCAAATACATACCGTAATACCAGGCAAACACGCCTGCCAATATCCTGAATTAGACTATTGTCAAAACTAAATTAAGCACCAATGAGAACCTCGATTCTTCTAGCTATGATTCTTCTATCAGCGACCAGTTCTGTTTTAGCACAAACCGCCCGGGTAGTAAGCTACAACATCCGCTACAACAACCCGGGAGACGGCGAGAATGCCTGGTCTAACCGCAAGTACCTGGTAACTGATCTGTTGCGTTTCCATGAGGCCGACATCATTGGTTTACAGGAAGCGTTGTACGACCAGGTAACCGACATTTCGCTTCAATTGCCGGGCTTTGATCAAATTGGCGTTGGCCGCGAAGATGGCAAAGCCAAGGGCGAGTATTCTCCCATCTTTTACAACAGCCGCAAATATCAGCTCAAAGACCATGGCTGGTTTTGGCTATCTGAAACGCCCAACACTCCAAGCATGGGATGGGATGCCGCCTGCAAACGCATTTGCACTTACGCTTGGTTTGAGGACTATGATAAAAGAAAAACCTTTTGGGTTTTCAACACCCATTTCGACCACGTAGGAGATGAAGCCCGAATCAACTCAGCCCAACTTATTTTACAAAACATAGACTCGCTAAATACCAAAAAAGATCCGGTAATTTTAATGGGTGATTTTAACCTCACTCCTGATTCAAAACCGATTGAGCGAATCGAAACGCAACTGTATGACAGCAAAAAGGTTTCTGCTCAATTACCTTACGGACCCGAAGGAACCTTCAATGGATTCGACTTCAACAGTCCGCTCAAGAACCGGATTGACTATATTTTTGTAAAAGGGAAAGTTGAAGTGAAAAAATATGGCGTACTCACCGACTCTTTCGAAAAACGCTATCCTTCAGATCACTTGCCGGTTCTGGTCGAACTTGAATTCTAAGACACTGAACATTTCCTGTTTTCTGCTGTCTTAAGAGGCAATGAATGTTAACTACCTCATTGTGGGACAAGGATTGGCAGGCAGCTTGCTGGTTCATGAACTGGAGAAGGCCGGAAAATTGTGTTTGGTAGTAGATGATCCACTGCAGGCTAAAGCGTCGGATGTAGCTGCTGGCGTGATTAATCCCGTTGTATTTCGACGATTGACCAAAAGCTGGCTGATTGATGACTTGTTCTTCCGGCTACTGAAAACCTATGCCGAACTGGAAGAATTATTTGGCATTCAGTTTTACTACCCACTGCAGATTAAGAAAGTATTAGGTGAAGACGAAACTGACTTTTGGCAGAAAAAAGGATTGAAAAACGAGCTCCAAAACTATATCAGCTTTAAGCCGGACGAACAGCCTCATGAGTTTATTCAGTCCGACTTTGGTATGGGTACTGTTACTCAAAGCGGGCGGGTAGATTTGAAATTACTCATAGAATCCATGCAAGCTCACCTGATTCAGAAACAAATGATCCGGTTTGAGAAGTTCGATTTCAATGCCTTGACGCTCACCGATCAGCAGGTCAACTACAAGGATATCCGGGCTGACAAGATCATTTTTTGTGAAGGACATGCAGCATCTGCGAACCCATTCTTCACCCAAATCCATTTTCGACACACCAAAGGCGAGGTGCTGCGCATCAAACCGGAAAAATATAACGCCGACTTCATTCTAAACAAAGCGATATTTTTAATGCCGGAAGGCCAGCAATACTATCGACTGGGAGCCACTTACAGTTGGGATGATTTGTCGTTAAGCTCCACCGCCAAAGCGAGAGAAGAGTTGCAGGACAAGCTGGCCAAAATCTTTACCGATACCTATCAGCTTATCGATCAGCAAACAGGTATTCGCCCCACCACGCACGACCGGCGACCTGTCATGGGACTTCACCCCGAGTACCCCGCAATTGGCATTCTCAACGGCTTGGGCTCCAAAGGCGCAATGCTTGGCCCTTACTTTGCTCGTCAGCTTAGCGACTTTCTCTGCGGAAAATTGGGGCAGATTCATCCCGAGGTAAGCATTAGCCGCTACTTCCCCAAAAGAAATTAGTACGATCAGCGCAACCCAACCGCCAATACGCTGGCTACGGCAGAAAAACCTCCAACCTTAAAAAAAATAAAAAAAGCGTATATTAACGCCCTGTGCTCAACCTAAACGTGAGATCTAAAACTCAATGCCTCAAGCTATCTACCTAAAAAAGAACGAACTTTAAAACTACGAAAGGTAAGTCGAAATAGTCCAGTAGAATTATTTCCCATGGTACGCAATAGCCTTCGACCGTTTTCTGTAACTGAAAATGTTGAATGTACTAAAAATTTAAAAGAAATTTCATTTGATCTATATCAAACTGATGTTAATAGTAATCTTAAAAAAATAACAGATTGAAAGCATTTGGAGAAATTATCATCACCCTTTCCGACCTGATTTGGGGAGCACCCATCCTAATCCTGCTCTTAGGCGGAGGACTCTATTTTTTATTGCTCTCCCGTTTGGCTCCCATCAAATACATCGGCCATGCCATTCAAATTTTGCGTGGAAAATATGATGATCCGGAGGAAGCCGGACAATTGCGACACTACCAGGCGCTGGCAACTGCTCTGGCTGGAACCGTAGGAATGGGCAACATTAGCGGGGTGGCTATTGCTATTACCACCGGTGGTCCGGGCGCTATTTTCTGGATGTGGGTTTCCGCGCTGCTCGGAATTTCGACCAAGTTTTTCACTTGTTCGCTGGCCGTGATGTACCGGGGAAAAGACAGTGCCGGCGAAATACAAGGTGGACCCATGTATGTCATCACCGAAGGCCTTGGTAAGCGATGGAAACCGCTGGCCATTTTCTTTTCCATCACGGCCATGCTCGGCGTACTACCAATATTTCAAGCCAACCAGCTAACGCAAGCTATCAGCGATGTTATTTTACAACCCAATGGCATATCGGTTTCCTTTAGCAGCAATTTGATCATTGGCCTGCTACTGGCTATTATTGTCGCCTTGGTCGTTTTAGGCGGAGTCAAACGTATTGGGAAGGTTACCGGACGCGTTGTCCCCCTTATGATTGTCGTTTATGTGGTCACTATTTTGTACATTATTTTCTCCAATGCCAGTGAAATTATTCCAAGCTTAAAACTAATTTTTTCCGATGCTTTTACCGGCAAAGCTGTTCTTGGTGGATCGCTTGGAGCCATTATTATTACCGGAGTGCGCCGGGCTGCCTTTTCCAATGAAGCCGGTGTGGGTACCGCGCCCATGGCTCATGGCGCTGCCAAAACCAACGAACCCATTCGCGAAGGACTGGTAGCCATGCTTGGTCCCATTATCGATACCATTATTGTTTGTACCATGACAGCCCTGGCCATCATCATTACCGGCGTATGGAAACACAGCGATTCCAATGGTATAACCTTAACAGCCGAAGCCTTTGACCAGGTTATTCCCTTTGGCAGTTACATCCTGACGATCTGTGTTATTTTCTTTGCTCTTTCCACGATGTTTGCCTTTCCCTATTATGGTAGCAAATGTCTGGGTTTTGTGGCGGGTGCCCGGTATCAAAACTGGTATCACTACGCGGTGGTTATCTTGGTGGTAATTGGTTCTGTTTCGCAACTTCAGGTGGTGGTAAGCTTTCTAGATCTGGCCTTTGCCATGATGGCTTTCCCAACCATGATTAGTGCTATCCTGCTTTCCGGAAGGGTACGAGAAGCTGCCAAAGTTTATTTTAAGCAGTTAAAAGACACCCGACGGTAGTCTTTCGTTTAGCTGAAATTAGGAAAACAATGCTTATCCCTGCCAAAGCCTCTATTTCATTCAGAATGTTTTCGCTATTTTAGCCTAAAATAAATTCGATCTAAATTATTGAAACATTGAACTATGAACAAACAAATTTTAGTATTCCTATCAATTATTACAGGCCTGTTATCCTGCACCCCAGAGACGCCAACCGACCTGACAAAAAACACGGTGATTCCTAAGCCCGTATCGATTACGGCCACCGGAAAGTCCTTTAAACTGAATGATAAAACCAGCATTTTTGTTAAAGACGGATCGCCCGAGCTGCTGAAAACAGCACAGTACCTCAGCAGTAAGTTGAAACCAGCTACTGGTTTTAGTCTCAACGTACAAACGACGGAGAATGCACCTGCATCAGGCATTTACCTTGATCTTGAGACCCCAAAGACGACAGGCGATGAAGCGTATGAACTGCAAATTGACAACAAATTGCTCACCCTAAAAGCCAGCAGTCCCGCAGGTGCTTTCCGTGGCATCCAAACCATCCGACAGCTACTACCCGCTGACATTGAAAAGAATACAGTGCAGCAAACAGACTGGATCATCCCTACCGGAACCATCCAGGATTATCCTGAGTATGAATACCGGGGAACAATGCTCGATGTTGCCCGGCATTTCTTAGGCGTCGACGATGTCAAGCACTACCTCGATCTGATGGCTTATTATAAATTCAACGTCATGCACCTGCACCTAACCGATGACCAAGGCTGGCGAATCGAAATCAAATCGTGGCCCAAACTTACAGAGATTGGCGGCCAAACTGAAGTTGGCGGTGGCGAAGGTGGGTTCTACACCCAGAAAGATTATAACGAACTAGTTGCCTACGCAGCCGAACGCTTCATTACCATCATTCCTGAAATTGACATGCCGGGACACACCAACGCAGCCTTGGCTTCCTATCCTGAATTGAACTGCGATGGCAAAGCCACCGAGCTTTACACCGGAATTGAAGTTGGATTCAGCACCTTGTGTACCGACAAAGAAATTACCTATGAATTTATTGATGATGTCATTGGTGAACTGGCCGAAATGACCCCCGGAAAATACATCCATATTGGCGGCGATGAATCACACGTCACCAAAAAGGAAGACTACATTCCTTTCATTGAGCGGGTTCAAGACATTGTTTATGCGCACAACAAAACCATGATTGGCTGGGATGAAGTTACCCTGGCAAAACTGGATAAACGAAGCATTGCGCAATACTGGGCGAGTGCCGAAAATGCGAAAAATGCAGTGGCGCAAGGCGTAAAAGTAATCATGTCGCCAGCTGCCAAAGCTTACCTCGACATGCAGTACGACTCCATCTCACCTCTCGGACTGCACTGGGCAGGCTATGTTGAAGTGGATACTGGCTACGATTGGGATCCCGCCAAACTGGAAAAGGAAATTGGCCGCGATAATATTCTGGGTATCGAAGCGCCCCTTTGGACAGAAACCGTTACCAACCGGGCAGATATGGAATACCTGGTATTCCCACGCCTGGCTGGTTATGCCGAAATTGGCTGGTCGCCAACAGCAGGCCGCAGCTGGGACGAGTACAAAGTACGTCTGGCCTCACACGGCAATCAATACGACAGTTGGGGAATTAATTACTACCGATCAACACGTGTTCCGTGGAACGAATAAAAGAATAACGAAAGGCTGTCTTTTTTAGACAGCCTTTTTTAGTTTTTAAGTTCCTGCTACTTTTTTTACCGTTCTGCAGTAAAATTAGCTACCCCTGCAGCGCAGGAAAGCAAAAAGTTATGCAGGACCGCAAAAAAGTATGCAGGGAGCCCCCCATACGTTAGCAAGACGCCCTAAACCTTAGCAAGAAACCAGCAAGCCCAGAAATACAAAAGCCGAACTCTCAAACCTGTTGTATTGGCTTGAAAATTCGGCTTGTTCTATTGTTAAGGTTCTTTCCTTTTATCTCCGGATTATTTCACGTCGAAATCAAATAGTTTTTTCCCTTCCAGGAAGCCTTCCAGCCGATCGCCAATAGCCACCGGGCCGACACCCGCCGGCGTTCCGGTATAAATCAAGTCACCAATCTTCAAAGTGAAATAGTTCGACACCTGGCTGATCAGTTCGTCAATCGAAAAAAGCATGTAAGCCGTATCTCCCTGCTGAACCAAATCCCCATTCTTTTTCAATTGAAACTTGATGGAGTTCACGTCAGGCAGTTGTTTCTTGGGCAAAAACTCGGAAGAAATCATTGCAGAGCGGTCAAAGCCTTTTGCTTTCTCCCAAGGCAGCCCTTTCGCTTTCAGCTGGTTTTGAAGGTCGCGGGCTGTAAAGTCAATGCCCAATCCAACTTCATCGTAATACCGGCTGGCAAAGCGGGGTTCAATATTTTTCCCCAAACGATTGATGCGGACAATCAACTCGCACTCATAATGCACCTCCTGACTAAAATCAGGGATATAAAAAGCGTCGTTGTTGCGCAGCAAAGCCGAATCGGGCTTCATGAAAATAACCGGCTCCTCCGGAATTTCATTGTTTAGTTCGCGAACATGCTCGCTGTAATTACGTCCAATACAAATGATTTTCATAAAAACGAGTTTTGAGTCATGAGTAGCAAGGTTCGAGCAGGTAGGAAATTACACCCAGCTCGCTAATCACTACTTCTTCAATCTTTCATTCTCAATTTAATGGCTGTCAGCATTTTCTTGGTGTAAAGAGGAAATTCACTGTTGATAATCCAACCAAAATAGCCTGGTTGCTCACGCAACACTTTTTCAACCGGAACGCCCTTGTTTTTGCCAAAATTAAAGACCTCTACGCCATCTTCATTGTAAACAATGCGGCCTACAAAATCAACATTCCGATCATAAGATGAAAATTCACTCAGGGCATTCACATCATTTTGAATGGGAGTTGTTTTAACCCCTTTGTTATCTGCATATTCGGTTTCCTTGTACACGTCCAGCTGTGCTTTCAACACATCATAGGTCGCTTTGGTATCGGCCATGGCGCTGTGGGCGTTTACCAATTCCTGCTGACAGTAAAACTTAAAAGCAGCAGCAAGTGTTCGCTTCTCCATCTTGTGGAAGATGGCCTGAACATCGATAAACTTACGCTTTTTGAAATCGACGTCAACACCAACGCGCAAAAACTCTTCAGCCAACAAAGGAATGTCAAAACGATTCGAGTTGAAACCGGCCAAGTCAGCGCCTTCCAGAAATTTAGCCAAGGATTTAGCCACTTCTTTAAAAGTAGGTGCATCCTTAATATCCTCATCATAAATACCATGAATTTTACTGACATGTTCCGGGATGGGCATTTCCGGATTAATCCTTAAATCCCGCTCTTCTTCTCTTCCATCCGGATGTATCTTCAGTAAAGCAATTTCCACGATACGATCGGTGACAATATTAATACCTGTTGTTTCCAAATCAAGGAATACCAAAGGGTTCTTTAAATTTAAATTCATCTGCTTATTTTTCAATTTGGCTTTCTACACTTACGCGGAAAGCAATGTTTTGGGTTACTTCAAACAAAAAAACCTAACAAAACAACTCTTGTTAGGTTTTCAATATGTTATTCAGCTACAATTTATGCATTAATCATCATCGGCATCAGCAGCATCAAGACATCTTCTTCTTCATGCTCCCTCTCGGCTGGCAGTAACAAGCCGGCTCGCGTTGGATCTGACAGCTCCATCTTGACATCAGCCGATGAAAGGTTTGCTAGAATTTCCAACAGGAAAGTGGATTTAAACCCGATTTCAATTTCATCACCTTCATACTGACATTTCAAACGCTCGACAGCCGAAATCGAGAAGTCGACATCCTGCGCCGAAACCACCAACTGGTTATCATCGATATGCAATTTCACCAAGTTACTGGCTTGGTTGGCAAAAACCGACACGCGTTTCACCGTATTAAACAATTCCAAACGATCAACAATCATTTTATTGGTGTTATTGTTCGGAATAACAGAGTTGTAGCTAGGGTAATTTCCTTCCACCAAGCGGCAAATCAACTTATAATTACTTAAGGTGAAAAACGCATTTTTATCATCAAACTGCAGCTTCACATCAAACTCTTCTTTCGGAAGCAAGTTCTTCAACAAGGCTGCCGGTTTTTTCGGAAGAATGAAAGATGATTCTACTTCTGCCTTAGCATCGCTACGCTTGTAGCGTACCAGTTTATGCGCATCAGAAGCTACAAAAGTCAAATCATCATTCCCCAATTCAATGAAAATTCCGTTCATCACCGGACGAAGTTCATCATCAGCAGTGGCAAACAAGGTTTTCGAAATACCGTTCAACAAAACATCGTGGTTTACTTCAATGGTTGCTGCGGCTTCTTCCTTCAAAGCCGGAAGTTCTGGAAAATCGTCCCCATTTTGGCCCACAATGCTAAACTTACCATTTTCGGAGTAAATATCAATGGCCGATGTATCTCCATTAATCTGGAAAGTCAGAGGTTGCTCCGGAAATTCCTTCAAGGTGTCATTAAGTAGTTTGGCTGGAATAGCAACATCCCCATTCCCCTCCGTATTGTCCAAATGGAGACTGGTAATTAGAGTTGACTCTAAATCCGAGGCAGTAATCGTCAACCGATTATCTTCCAGTTGAAATAAATAATTATCCAGGATAGGTAATGTATTTTTCGAGCTAATCACCTTACTGATGGCATTCAGATGACTCAGTAATTCGGTACTGGAAACAACAAATTTCATTGATATCTATTTTAAATTTTTGATCTTTTTCGTGTGCCTTTACAGAACAATCTTTTAAGCACAATCATACGAATATACAAACTTTGCTTTTTTTAACCTATGCTTTCTAGTCAGATTTTATACAAAGTAATTAACGACTGTATTTTCGCCTTCGTACTAGACTGAATATCAAGCCCAACAAGGAAATAAACACCAGCGGAACGAGCACATTAAAGAGCTGCCAGAACAGCCGGTTTTCCCGAATTTTCACTTTATCCAGCAAGCGGATTTTAAACGCCTGCGACCGTAAAGACATAATTCCGGTTTCGTCGCACAGATAACTAATAGCATGGACTAAAAATTCTTTATTGCCAAAGGTCTGTTGCGAATAGCGGTCGTAGCCCAACGGCAACGTTTGAATTTGTCCATTTCGCCTCGAAACCTGGTTTGCAATCAGGCTGCCATCCGCCAAAACAATCATCCGTGCAGGTTCAGACCGATTCATGACCTCTATTTTCTGGGTGTTGAAATCATCTAACATCCGGTTCTGAAAAACCGATGAAAATTGCCCCTCCAGCAAGACGCCGATCATCAAGTGTTTTTCGTTAAACACGCTTTCACTTGGCGGCTGATTAATACTTTGCAAGCTAACTTCCAGCGGAGTCTGAATTTTCCGTGAATAGCTGGAAGTCTGCAAAACCACATACTTTTGGATGGCAGGATCCTTCCCGACGGTGTCTATCGTACTCACAAATTCGGCCTTCAGCTGATTCAGATTGCGGCTTAACACATGCGATTGCGATGGTTTTAACAAGGGCGAATAATACCAAGGCGCCGGCGTATATTTGGGAGCACTGCCCACCGGCGAAGTATTCACCGGAATCATCAGGCATTCCACATCTTGCACCAGGTTGGTATTTACCCGAACGCCATAGCGAAAAAGCTGATCATTCAAATTCAGGTCGCGCGGAAAAGCCAGCGCTGTCTCTCCCCTGCTCAAACTGTCGAGACTGACGCGCACCGGATCGACCAGCCACAGCAAGTTACCGCCACGCATCAGGTATTGGTCAATGTAAAACTTATCCTGTTCCGAAAAAGCCTGCTTAGGATCAGCAATCACCAGTGCATCAGGCAAGTCCTCTTTCTGAAACAATTCGCTGGCATGGAGATCCGTTAATTGAAAGTTCTCGGACAGCGTTTGCCGAATGTCGCGGGTTTCCGGCTCAGTCAATTCGCCCTGCCCCTGCAAGAAAGCCACGCGTGGACTAGCATCAGCCATCAAGGAATTTAATGCCCGCATCAACTCGTACTCCAGCGTTTCCTCCGACTGATTCAGGTTAACTTCTGGCGACAAAGATGGGTTATTTTTCAGCAGATTAATCCCAACATCATAATCCTTGTACTTGACGATCGCTCCCGGAAAAATCAACTTAGTAACGGTTCCTTCATCGCGCTGTAAGCGCAGGTCGGTTGGGCGAAGCCCCAAGCTCACCAAGCGATCAAACAACTTTTTTTGTTCTTCGGAAGTGCTAACCAGTTCATACGGATCGATTAATTCATAATGAATGCGGTAATCCGAATAAGCGTTGATATCTTGTATTTTCTCCACCAACGCTTGCTGTAACTTACGAAATCCCGGAGGCAATTCACCACCCAAAAACACATCTACTTTTATAGGCGAATCCAATTGCTGAATGAGCTGCTTTGAAATTGGCGACAAACTGTAACGCTTTTCTGCAGTGAGGTCAAGTCGAAAAAACCAGGCACCGGACAAATAGCTCAGCACGATCAAGCCAACGACAAGCATCCCCAGCTTTTTGGATTGTTGCTTCCAATGTTTTTGTTTATACTGAAGCAAAACACTGGTTATCACCAAAAAGAAAAAGCCTAGAGAAAGGAAATAAATCAGATCGCGCGAATCAACCACTCCACGGCTAACGGATAAATAATGCTCATTGATTCCAAGTTGAATCAGCATTTCGCTGATGGCTGGCGAGAAATTTAAGTCAGCAGCAAATTCAAATCCCAGGTAACACAAAAAGGAAACAAACAAAGCCAGCACAAAAGCCAACACCGGATTATCCGTTGTGGCTGAGGCGGCCAGACCAATGGCAACATAGCCCGCAGCCAGGCAAAACAAACCAATAAATGATCCCCATGCTGCCCCGGCATCCCAGTTTCCTGGCGGATTGCCCAAGCTATAAACAGAGTAAAAATAGACCACGGTTGGTAATAAACACAAAAGAACAAGCACCAGTCCGGCCAGGTACTTGGCCCAAACCAGCTGAAACAAAGACACGGGCCTGGTCACCAGAATTTCGAGTGTTCCCGACCGCTTTTCTTCGGCAAACAACCGCATGGTCAAAGCAGGAATCAGAAAAAGAAAAATCCAGGGCGCCAAAGAGAAATAGCCATCCAGCGTGGCATAACCATTATCCAGCAGATTGTAATTACCGGGAAAAACCCACAGGAACAAGCCATTGGCAATTAAAAAAACAAAGGCCACTAAATAGCCCGTGAGAGAACCGAAAAATGTGGTGATTTCCTTTCGAAATAAACTATACATGTATTTTTTCGTTGTTTGCTCAAACGAAGATAAAAAAGATTAGCTGAATTCGTTTAGTTTCTTGATCATCATTGAGGCAGCACGTTTTGAGGCTCCGGGCTCACCCAATTGTTGACTTAGTTCGTCGTAACTTTGCTGTACTTCTCGCTGGTGATTCTCATCAGTTAAAAGCCGCTCCAATTCTTCCCGAATATTCTTGACCGAACATTGGTGTTGCAAAAGCTCTTTAACGGCCATACGCCTCAAAATAAGGTTAACCAGCGAGACCCAGGTAATTTTCACAATATGCTGACCAATCCAGTAAAAAAGTGCTCCCCCATCCATCCGGTACAGCACAACCTGTGGGCAGTGCAAAATACCAGCTTCAAGAGAAACCGTTCCGGAAGCTAACACGGCAACTCGCGCCTGTTGCATAATTTCGTACGATTGGTTGTACAGCAAGCTTACTTCCGGATATTGTTTAAGAAATCCATCATAAATAGCTTGATCGATATTGGGAGCAGCGGAAACCACAAGCTGACAATTGGTGAAGCTAGAAGCCGCTTCGAGCATTCGGGGCAGCAATGATTTAATTTCCTGCAAGCGGCTACCTGGCAACAGACCAATGATTGGTTTGCCTGTCAATTTATTCTCTTCAACAAAGGTCTCAAAATCGACTTTCGGAGGCATACTCGTCACCTCATCTAAAACAGGGTTTCCTACATAGTTGACTTCATAGCCCAGTTCCTTGTAAAAATTAGTTTCAAAAGGAAGAATGGTAAACATCTCATCAACAAAGGCCTTAATCTTTTTTATCCGGTGCTTTTTCCAAATCCAGATTTTTGGAGAGATGTAGTAGAAAACGCGGATACCATGTTTTTTCGCAAATTCGGCCATGCGCAGATTAAAGCCCGGATAGTCAACTAAAACCAGCACATCAGGCTGAAAGTTTAGCAAATCTTCTTCGCAGGTTTTAAAGTTCTTTTGAATGGTTCGCAGGTTCATCAAAACCGGCAAAAACCCCATAAAAGCCATTGCGCGATAATGTCGGGTCAAATGCATTCCGGCACTTTCCATCCGTTCACCACCAAATCCCCTTAACTGCGCATCAACATCTTGTTTTACAATTTCGGCAACCAGGTTCGAAGCATGTAAATCTCCTGAAGCTTCGCCAGCTATAAAATAGTATTTCATGAGTTAAAGAGCCTTTGATATGATGACGAAAAAAGCATATAAAAAAGTGGCCATCAAAACGCCCCGCGCGGCCAGGTCGTATTTTCGTTTGATGAGCAGCAGGAAAAGCAGCAGATTGGGCAACACGCAAAGGGTAAGCAACTTGACCAACATATTAAATCGCCATAAATTTTGAACATATTCTTCAAAACGAATTTCACTGTAGCGTGCCAAATACATCACCAGAAACATGATGGCTGGCAATAGCAAACCCGGCCAAAAGCCGAATTTCAATTTATTGATATTGGTTCCAATTCCTGCCATTTAGAATTTCCAAGTTTTCATTCGTTCATAGGTCTCCCGACAGGTCATATCCACATTAACCGGAACGATAGACACAAACTGGTTATCCAAAGCATGCATATCGGTTCCTTCCTGATCGGGCTCAAAGTTTTTAAAATAACCAGCCAGCCAATAATATTCCCTTTGGTGCGGATCGGTGCGTTTTTCCAACTCTTCCACCCACTTCCCCGCAGCTTGACGACACACCTTAATTCCCTCAATATTTCCTTTCGGAATATTTACATTGAGGCTGACAAAAGGCGGCAAGCCTTTTTCGAACACCGACTGAAAAACCCGGGCAACCCACATTTTGGCTTTCGAGAAGTCAGCATCAGGCGCGTAGTCGCACAGCGAAAAACCGATCGACGGCACCCCGTGCAGACAGCCTTCGATAGCCGCTCCCATAGTTCCGGAATAAACAACACTGATGGATGAATTCGCGCCATGATTAATGCCGGAGATCACAAAGTCAGGAAGCCGATCCACCAGGTGGTTGAATCCCAACTTCACGCAATCAACCGGAGTACCACTACACTTGTAGGCAATATATCCCTCTTCTTCCTCTACCTTGGTGGCTCGTAGAGGCTTATCCACCGAAATGGCATTCGACATGCCCGACATGGCCATTTCCGGTGCAACAACTACCACATCTCCAAAAAGACGCATCACCTCAGACAATTCTTTCAAGCCTTTGGCCTGAATCCCATCATCATTGGTAATAAATATTAGCGGACGCTCTTTCATTCGTTATTTTCTTTCTTTTTTGCAAAACACAAAGATAATCTTATCCCCTTGAATGGCTAAAAAATTCAAACGCTATTTTCAAACGAAACAAACCAACTGATTAGTAGATTCGTTAAACAATTATTAAAACGTCAGATTATGGAAAAAATAAAAGATGCCGTTGTATGGGCCGAAATACCCGTCCTGAATTTCGACCGGGCGAAAGCCTTCTACTCCAAAATTTTTGACTTCGACATGCTCGAAGAAATGATGGGTTCGCATCGCATGGGTTTTCTCCCCATGGAGCCACAAGCGAAGGGTGTTGGCGGAGCCATCGTTCAGGGACAGGGCTACACGCCAAGCGCGTTAGGCACCAAAGTTTACCTAAACGGCGGAAGTGATTTAAGCCAGATACTCGACCGTGTGAATTTGGCCGATGGCAAAATCATTCAAGCCAAAACAAAAATCACGGACGAAATTGGCTATTTCGCCGTATTTGAAGATACCGAAGGCAACCATATTTGCCTGCACTCTGTGAAATAGCGAAATAGAGCAAGATGAATTTCAATGATTGAAATTCATCTTGCTCTATTCTAATCCTTCATGGCTATTTATCACCTCTATCAATTCAGCATTATAATCCGGCACGCAAAAGCCTCGCGCCAGAAACAATGAAAAACAACGTTCAAGATAAACAAAAGAAAAAGCAAATTTAGTCTTCAAAAAGACTGACAATAAGGAAACTATAAAAACAAACAGTCTATACCCACTAGTTAAAAAATCATAAAATATTTTTAAAATTAGATTCCTATTTATAAATTAGCAACTCCCGATTCAAATAGTGAGTTCACTTTTCCTAAAGCAACAACATTAAACCTAATTAACTAAACCGACCATGGTTTTGCGCATAAAAGAAGATACTGACAAAATGCAGATCAGCGAATTGAAACACTATAAGTTGCGAATGCAGATTATTCGCTACCTGTATAAAAAATCGCCACAACCAGCATCTTACCTCAGTAAAAAAACACATGTTAGCCTACCAACTGTTCGATCAGTTTTAGACGAATTAATATCAGAGAAAATCATTTGTGTATCCGGAGTGGGCAAATCCAAAGGAGGGCGCCGACCTACAATCTACAGCCTCTTAGAAGATTCATACTTCATCATGGCAATTGAAGTTGGGCACCACAAAGCCAAAGCATTACTTCTCAATAGTCACAACAAAGAAATAACGGCCATACATGAATATGCCACAAATATTGATGACCCCCTACTTGAAGAACATACTGAAGCTGTTTTCGATGAGTTGCTAGCAGAATCAGGTTTGACAAAAGAAAAAATAGCTGCCATAGGTTTAAGCATGCCGGGCCTAATTGATTCCCAGAGTGGCGTCAACCAAACGATAAAAGACCCAACAGCACAAGTCGTAAAAAAAAGGTTCGTCCAGCATTTCAACATGCCCATTTATATCGAAAACGATGCCCGCATGCAAGCCCTGGGAGAATTCGTTTTCGGCAAAGCCAGAAACACAAAAAATACGCTGGTGCTAAACTGGAACTGGGGATTAGGATTAGGCATGATCCTGGATGGGCAAATCCACCAAGGATCAAATGGCTGTGCTGGAGAATTCAGTCACCTTCGAATAATACCGCAAGGCAAACTTTGCTCCTGCGGCAAACAAGGCTGCTTACAAACCATCGCTTCCTCTCAAACCCTATTGGACATGGCACGCGAGGAAATAGAAAAGGGAAACCAATCACAACTAACCAGCCTCTGTACAAACAAGCCAGAATTACTGAACATTGCAGCAATTATTGACTGTGCAAAAAAAGGAGATGAACTATGCATTGCACTGCTGCACAAATTAAGCTCTAACCTGGGCTGGGGACTTTCCATCCTCATCCAACTCTACAACCCTGAACTCATTGTTCTGAACGGGCCAATCACACAAGCGGGAAAATACGTTCTAATTCCTATTCAACAGGCCTTAAATCAATACTGCCTGGACAACATCATTAATGACGTAAGAATTGAAATATCCGAACTCGGTGAGCACTCCGGCCTAAAGGGCGTGGCAGTCATGGTATTTCAGAAGCTATTCCGCGACAAGTCAGCAGATCCCCATACAGACAGATCAGTATAAATTTCGGGTGGAGTAAAAATTATTATCATCTTTGCTTTATATTCTTTTTTACCGATCAATGAACTCACAGCAAAATCAATACAGAGCATTGGTGGAGGCTTTTCTCCCCAAAGACTTATTTCAATATTTTGAGATAACAGGCATAAAAATTACCGAGAAGAAAATTCAAGTGGATCTGGATGATCTTCCCTGACAATATTGGCACTCATTTAAGTATTGACGAAACATCGTTGTCTAATGGAGAGCTTTACACGATCCTTACCAACAAAGCAGCTAAGGGGAAGAAAGGTGCATTGATAGCCATGATTAAAGGAACCAAGGCAGAAGATGTAATTGAGTCATTAAGAACCATCTCTCTCAGAGCTCGCCGTAAAGTCAAAGAAATAACCCTTGACATGGCCGGTTCGATGGGGCAAATTGCGAAGCAATGCTTCCCTAAAGCAACTCGTGTTATCGATCGTTTCCATGTTCAGAAACTTGCTCTTGATGCCTTGCAGGAAATACGTATAAAACACCGATGGGATGCCATTGATGAAGAAACCAATGACCGGAATAATGCTAA